>JARHZK010000009.1 GCA_029258245.1 Longicatena sp.
CGGTTTAATTGCGTTACGAATCATTTCACATCGATTTTTAAATGATGCATATTGCCCACTTTTTAATGGAGCATCTTTACATGGTAAAAACCATACTTGATCTATATTCAATTTTTTAATTGCTGTTTTTGCAATAAACAAATGTCCATTATGAATAGGATCAAAGCTTCCTCCTAATAATGCTATACGCATACTACATACCTAATTTATTTTCCTTGCTACGTCGATACAAAATAATTGTATGTCCAATTTCTTGAACGATTTCACTACGAGTACCTGAAGCTATATCTAATGCTGCTTCATGTACTTCCACTGGGCAAGTTTTTAAAACTGATATTTTAACTATTTCATGAGCTTCTAATGAATCGGAAATTGTCTGAATCATATTATATGTCACTCCATCTTTTCCAATTTGAAACAAAGCTTTTTTCGTTTGTGCTATAGAACGTAATTTCTTTTTATCTTTACCTGTTAACATTAAATCATCGCCTTTCTAAATGTTACACTACTACATTTGCTTACATATACTTGTATTTTTTTTACATCTCCACTAATGCAAAACCAACCTAATCCATGGATTACCACATCTATTTTTTTACCATTAGGAGTATACTCAAATTTTTCCATGTCATCAAAATTTTTATCTATACATGGTGATAATAATTCTCCTAAATGTTGTTTCCATAAATTATCTGCTTTTTCTTGTTTGCTTCGATGTAACGGTAAATTTTCACTAAAGTAAGCAACACAACTTACTTTAGTACCACCTATTAAATCTAATCGAACAAATCCTGCTAAAGAAATTGTTTGATCTTGATACAATTGATAAATTCTTGGTTTCAAAGGTTTTAATGGAATCACGCTTTTTAATAATTCATCATCTACATGAGTTAATAATGAATCCATTCTCGTAAGACCTGGTGTATCGTACAATATATACTCATCCATCGTAATCTCGTTAAAATCAAGTGTTGTTCCCGGATGTCTAGATGTTGTTAAATTAATATTTTCACACAATGAATTCAATAACGTGCTTTTTCCAGCATTCGCCATTCCCATAACAACAACATCTCTATTTTTTCGATATATTGTAATTGCCTTTTTAATCTCATCAATTGAATAATTTTCTTCACTTTTTGGATGCTTTACCAAATCACCACAAATAACAATTCCGTTCACTACAATTGAATTATCTTTTAATCGTTGAATTAAAAAATCTGCTAATTTTTGATTTGATAATGTATCGGGTAATAAATCTCGTTTTGTTGCTACCATCAAAATATCTTTATTCATTAAATGTCGATTTAGTCCTTTGATCATATTTGCTTCAAAATCAAATAAATCAACAACCCACACTACCAATGCATTTAATTTTGCTATTCTTTTCAATACTTCATCAGAATCAATTCCTTGTTTCATAGAAATGACAACATCATCATAATGTCGAATACGAAAACAACGTTGACAAAATTCTGCTTCTGCTTTAGGAGTATATCCAATTTTATTTTTATCTTCAGATTGCATAACAACGCCACAACCTTTACATTTTTTATTCATCATATTCTCCTTTCACTAATTTTCCTGTTTTCTTTAATAGTGAAAATACCATATTTTCAAATATTCTATTGATCTTCGTAAAAGATAAATCACGTTCTACAACTTGTGCTGTTAATATTGTGTAAAATTTCATAATATTTGCGCCTAAAATATCTGTCATTAACTGATCCCCTAACATCGCCACTTCACTTCTTTTAACTTTAAATTTCTTTAGCATTTTATGATATTTAAATGGCAATGGTTTCATTGCAAAATAATAATATGTTGCATTCAATCCATTGGCAAATTTAGCAACTCTTTCTTCCACATTGTTTGAAATAAATACAATTTGTATACCTACCTCTTGAAAAGATTTTATAAATTCTTTCACCTGTGGACTTGGTAATGCAACATCATGAGGAACTAATGTGTTATCAATGTCACATACCAATACTTTGATTCCTTTTTCAAGTAAAAACTCTGGCCGTAACACCTGAAAGCAATGGATATAATAATTTGGGGTAAACAATTTTAACATTCTATGCACTCCTTTAATTTTACGAATATTATTCTAACATATTTCTAACTTTAATAAATACATAATTAAAAAAACTTTATTCCTATTTATTTTATCACTTCTAAAAGACCTTTACATCCTTTTAAAACATCATTAAAGGTTTTATCAAAATTTCCTGTGTACCATGGATCAGCTATATTTTCCTTTTTATCCGTATAATCTAATAATTTTGATAGTTTATCATGATTTATTTGAGGAAACATATTCTTTAAATTTCTAATATTCTCATCATCCATACCAATAATATAATCAGCTTCTTCAACATCTTTTATATGTATCCTTTTCGCTCGATGCTCAATAATTGGAATACCTTTTTCCTTTAATTTTTTTCGTGTCCCGTAATGAATTGGATTTCCTATTTCCTCATCGCTGGTCGCAAATGAATCTATAATATATTTATTCTCTAGATGATTCTTTTCTATTAAATTTTGCATTACACATTGAGCCATTGTTGATCGACATATATTGCCGTGACATATAAAATATATTTTTTTCATAGTATCCCCTCATTTCAAAGAATTATAAGTTATTTTCAATAAAATTTCTACTCACACATAAAAATAGAGATTTATTAATCGACATTAATCAATATAACAATCTCCATTTTCTCATTAAATAATATATTTATCTCTTTAGTTAGTCTATTACTCTTTCATTTTTTTCATTCTTGTATAAATACTTGCTAAAGTGAGTGTCATTATAGTAATTAAATAATTTGAACCTGTATTAATCCCTGTATTGGGTACATCTAGTTCTTCTTTTCCTCCTGGTTTTGTAGGCTGATTCAAATTATTTGGAATTTTTGAATCAAGATTTCCTTCTAAGCTTTCAATTTTAACTAAAACTGCATTTTTCAAACCTTCTATCGCACTATTAACTTCATCTTTTGTTGCATGTTGATCAGATAATACATTTTTCGCATAATCCAGTGCTTTTTTATATAATTTTATAGATTCAACAGTATATCCTTCAAATTCAGTAAATGCATTATCTACTAAATACTGTAAATTACTCTTATCTATCATTACTGTTTCCTCATTTTTAGTAAAACGAGCTTCTATTATCAAGTTACTCTTTACCGGTTTCGAAAAATCATATAATTCATTGTGACTATACCATCCATCGAATATAAATCCATTTTTTACTGGAGCTTTTGGTTGACTTATTTTCCCACCATGTTCTACACTTAATATTTCCCCATTTATTTTTACATTATAGACCTTTTTTACTAACTTAGCACTATATAATCGATTATACGCATTTTTAATTTCATTTTTTGTTGCTGCTTTATTTTCTAAAACTTGTTTTGCATTCTTAACTGCTTCTCTATACTCTTTCACAGATTCATCTGTATATGACTCAAAATCTGTAATTACGTTATGAATTAAATTTTGCAATGCGGATTTATCTAATTCTACCTTTTCTATTACTGAAGATAATTTGTTAATTACATCATCTATTTTTGATATTATTATATTTGAAGTTGTTAAAAGTTCTTCCCCTTCCTTAATAGAATCATTTAATTCTTTTACTAAATTTTCTTGTATATTTTCAGTAGAAAGACTTTTTGCTTTACTTAACAAAAAATTTAATTCTTTTAATTTTTCAGAAAGATCCACTGACACAAATTGAATACCTTTTGCTTTTGCAAATTGTTCTGCTACACTTCTAGATTCTCCAAATATTTTTAATTGTCCATAATCCATATTAACAATTGCATCATTTCCAATATTTATAACTGTCTTAGGAATATATAACTCTTTTAATCCAGTACATCCGTTAAAAGTATAATCTGGAATTTTAACAATTCCTTCTTCTAACATAATTGATTTCAAATTTTCTTTAAAACCAAACGCAATGTTATCTAAATTAGCAGTCCCTAAAACACGAATCGAATCTTTCCCTTCTGGAATAGTCAAAATAGTGGTTTTATCCTTATTATAGATAGCTCCATCATAAGATGTATAATTAGAATTCTCTTTTTCAACATCTATATAAGATAATTTTTTATTATTAAATGTATCTTTTTGATCATATTTAATTGTTTGTGAAGGCAATATAAACGAATTTTCTTCTTTCAAATCAGGATACACTAATAACTCTGATAAATTTTTGGTAAAAAGTACTCCGTCTTTACTTGTATATACCAAATTATCAACATCTACATCTATTCTTTTCAAATTTTTCATATTTTGAGAAGCAGTCTTATAATCAAATGTCGTTATATTAGGGCCTATACTTAAAAACTCTATATTCGTATTTTCAAAAAGACTTGGTGAAATTACTGTGATATCTAAATCCTTAAATTTATTTGGAACAATTACCTTTGTTTCATCCTTTTGCACTCCTTCAATCGCTATACCACCATCATAAAAACTAAAATTCATATTGTTGTCTGATACATATACTTTTTGTAACTGCTTTATTGTATGATCTTTAGAAATTTCTTCGACTGATAAATCAAAATATCGTAATGATGAACTTCCCCACGTACTGTCAGAATAAAACCATTTTCCATCTGCATAAACAAGATTCCATGCATGCGCTCCAGCAGAAGTATCCCCAGTCACCACAACCGACGGAATATCAGCTAAATTTAACATAGCTTTATATAAATTAGAAAATCCACCACAAACAGCCACTTTATACGAAAATACTTCATATGGCGTTAATCCCACTTTTGTATCTTGTGGCTTTGCATATTTAATATTATTCACAATCCACTCATAAATAAGCTTTGCTTTTTTTTAATCATCTCGTTCGCCTTTTATAATATTTGCATCCAAAAAATTTTTAATTTCCTTTGCTTCGTTATCATTCATTGGCGCTAACCTTTGATCCCATTTTTTTAAACTATCTGTATTATAATACTTAATAAAATCTATAGCTAGCTGATTTACCTGCATTCCGGTATTTTTTCTTTGAGTTGAAATATACTGATTAGTATTGTCATATGCTAATCCATTTTCCATATTCCCAATAAAAGAAACAGCCACTGCTGAAATCAAAATACTTCTACGAAACATTCGTTTTTTATCGATCATATTAACCTCCAAATCCCTTATATAAAGAAATCGCTTTCAATCATATACCTCTAGTCTATCATATGCATTAAGTTAAATACTATATTTTTATTATAATACAGATAAAATTTTTTATTTTTTATTTCGTGTATTGTAAAATGAAACCGGAATTAAGTTTGGATATAAAAAAGTTCATAGGTGTCGTATTATATTGTTGCCACACATTATAAGAGAGACTTCTATGACCGCTATTACTATATCACAAAAACATAAACACCTTTCTTTTCAACATTACGAATTCATTATCAATTC
>JARHZK010000070.1 GCA_029258245.1 Longicatena sp.
AAATTCATTTTATATGAAAGAGGGATATTTTTATAAACTAAAAAATAAGAGAAATCTTAGAAAACACAGCATATTTAAAGACTGACACAATAAACGTTAAAGAAGAAGCACATATGTTTAAAGAAATTTATAAACACAGTAAATGTTAAAGAGCGTCCACAACACAATAAGTGTTAAACTATCGAAGATATTGATTAATAATATTTATAAAGAAAAGGCGAATATGAGATTTATTCGCCTTTTCAAGTATTTGATATGCATATACTATGTTTATTTTAAATTATTTTTCTATTCAATATAGTAATGAACATAGTAGTTACACAATATGATTTATTTTTTAAAATTCCTGATAAAAAGAAAAGAACGGAATCATAGAATACAGTTTATATTCTATTTAAAATCAAATTTAAAGATATCAATTGGATCATTATAATTTTCATTCGGTACCCACAACATTGATTTATCCGTAAGATTATAAATAACACTATGTACAGTATTTCCATTTCCATCATCATTTTTCCAATTTCTTCTACCAACAGTACTTAAAATATCCATGGCTTCTTGGTCATCTTTTACAATACCATTTCGTTTATTTAATTCATTCCACAATTGCGTATAACGATCGAAACCTTTTTTATTTTGAGCAGGAACATTATGATAATAGTTTGGTTGTAAGATAAAGTTTGTGATCACTTGATGATTCGAATTTGCTTCATATTTTCCAATTGTATCATCTTGATCATTATAAGTTACAACAAGTTTTCTAGCATTGCCATCATTGTCTGTTGTATCTGTTTTGCCAACCCATTCAAGAATAGCACTTTTTCCACTTGCATCGGCTACCATATAATGATAAGAAGTTTTGGCAGAATCATGTAAGTCATAAGAAGAAGCAATTTTTACAGCTTCTTCTACATTATCCGCATAGTCTAAAATCATACGTAATAAAGTTGTAGAAGTTAAATCGGGCTTATCTGTATTTTGATCGGTTGGAATGGTTTTCTTATCTCCTTGATAAGTCATATAAATACCGCAACTTACACCAGCATCATTGATCCCATCTAAAGGGGTGTAGGGAGCTGCAAGAGCAATTACTTTATCCATTATCCCATTTAGATTTTTATTAGGATCAATTCCTAAAAATTGTAAGTCAGCTGTTGAAATTGTGGCATGATGTCCTTTTTGTGCATCGGTAAATACAATACATGTATTGGTTTTTGAAAAGTCATAATTTCTAGCAAATAATACATCGTTTGTTTTACTATGTACAGTAAAAGAGGAACATCCAATTTCTGGATTTTTTATATTCATTTTTAATAAGTTTTTTGTAAGTTTTGTTGTGATAAAGTTGATTAACTCAGTATCATTTGATACGCCACCTTGTTTAACAAAATCATCTAAATAAAAATCTCCTTTTACATGCATAGAATATACAGCACCATCTTCATGTGCATCATTTCGGTCACGAAGAAGGGTAATACTCGATAATGTTGAAATTTCATTATGCCAAAGTGCATAAATACCAATACCGAAAACAAGGATAATTAAAATACACATCGTAATACTCCATTTTATAATTTTTTTCATCTTTTGATTCATAATATAATCCTTTCCATTCATAAAATATGAATATATAGGTTTTACATAACTCTTATACAGAGTATTAGAAAACCTATATAATGGTACTATATCGTTTATCACTCGTCAAGGGTTTTTAAAAAACCTATAATCTTGTATATAAGTATATATT
>JARHZK010000073.1 GCA_029258245.1 Longicatena sp.
GAACATCGCTTTATGGATTTACAACAGCCAATCTTTCGTGCAGTTTGGAAAAAACATCCAGTTGTACAAGAAGAAAAATAAATGTTTTGATATAAGGAGTTATTTAAATGAAGGAATACATGTTAGAAGTTATTTCCATAGAAGATTTTCATAATTATGCCAAATTAGAGAATAAAAGTGTATTTGTTTTTTCTGCCAATTGGTGTCCAGATTGTGTTTTTTTAAATGGATTTATAAAGGAAATTATAGAAGAATATACAAAGAAAGGCTTTACTTTTTATTATGTAGACCGTGACAAAAATATTGATTTGTGCCAGGAATTAATGATTATGGGAATACCTAGTTTTGTAGTATTTAGAAATGGGAAAGAAATAAGTAGATTAGTTTCTAAATTAAGAAAGACGAAAAAAGAAATTGAATTATTTTTAGACAAAATCAAATAAAGAAAGGGTGAAACGAATGTCATTAAGAAAAAAAATAATATCTTTTTTCTTTGAAGAATCAGATGAAGATGTTATTGTTGATGATGAAATAAAAGATATTAAATTTGATAATAGTGATAAAATTGTAGATACTACATATGAACAAATAAAAAAAACGAATTCAGATGTAAATATGGTTGGAGAATCAAATGAAATATCAAAACAAGAAATATCGAAATTTGTAAATATTGAAGTTGAAAAAAAGGTTGAAACCTCTAAAGAAACAAAGGAGATAAAAACAAAACAAGCATATCATAGAGATGAAAAAAAAGAATATGAATATACGCCTGTTATTTCACCTATGTTTGGAGTAGCAGAACATGAAAATAAGCAAAATTTAGAAAAAAAACATCCAAAAAAAAGTATGCGTGTGATAAAGAAAAAGACAAATCCTTTGGAAACTATAATTTCACCATATTTTGGTTTAGGAGAGCTTGAAGAATTTGATACAAAAACAAAACAAGATAAAGAAAAGGTAGAAGATAAAGAGGAATCTTTTATTATATCAAATCAAGATGAAAAAGCAGAAATAAGTGATATATCGGTACAAGAATCTCTGTTTTCTGAGGAAGTTATGAATGAAATAAAAAAGGAAGAATCTAAAGCTGTACCTTTAGAAACAATTATTAGTAATGATAGTGAGAAGGATAAAGGAAACTTAATGCAAATTTCATTGTTTGGAGATTCAACACCAATT
>JARHZK010000081.1 GCA_029258245.1 Longicatena sp.
CTGTTCCTGTTTTTGCAATTACAGATACATCATTCATTTTATATCTAAAATAGCCTGTTCCCTCTTTATCTTCAATAACATTTTTCATTAACTCACGAACATATTCTGACGTTTCTTGTGAAATAGGATGTCCAACTATTTTAGGATTATACTGTTCAATAATTTTACCATTATTTCCATCAACAATACGATCTATTACATACGGACGTAACATAACTCCATCATTAAAAATAGCAGTATATGCTTGAGCCATTTGTAGTGCTGTTACTGATATGCTTTGACCAAAACCTGTACTTAATTTATCAGATGCATATGTGAAATTCATTTGTCCTGCTTTATTATCCACAAAAGGTATATCTACCTTTTTTGTAAATTTAAATCGATTCTCAACATAATCTTTATAAATTGTTGGATCCATATAATTAGTTAATAGCTCACATATAGCAATATTGCTCGAAATCGTAAATCCCTTATCAAATGTTAATATACCATGATCTTTTCCCTCAGCATCATAAATTGGATTCATACCTCCTACCTTAGTAGAACTTCTAAAAATTTTTCCTTTTTCATCTGTTCCATAATAAAAAACACCACTTCGATAGGTTTCACCATAAGGATAATGACCACTGTCAATTGCAGCAGCATAGGTAATTCCTTTCATTACAGAACCTGGCTCATACAAAAAATCACTTGGAATATTTAAATAATTCTTTATGTCTCTATCATTTAGATTAAAAGAAGGAAAACTAGCCCATCCAAGTATTTTACCTGTTTCAACTTCCATCACAAGTCCCCAGCCATGTTTTGCTTTTGTTTCACTCATTGTCTTTTCTAAACTACCTTGTAATGCAAGTTGTACATTACGATCTAATGTCATGTATATATCATTTCCATTTTCTGCATATTCTTGTGTATATTTTGTACCTGGTAAAATATTGCCATACATATCTTTTTGATAAACCTCTAAACCATCTTTTCCTTGTAAATACTTATCCATTGTTTTTTCTAAACCCATTTCTCCTAATATACGATTTTTTTGTTCATCATATTGAGCATAACCAATTAAATGTGATGCAAAACTACCAGTTGGATAAGTTCGAACTAATGTTTTTTCAAATTCAATTCCTGGAATATTCATTGCTTCAATACTCTCTTTAACACTATTACTAAGATTTTTTCCCTTATATCCAAACTCTGTTTGATATAATCCTTTTTCTTTTGCATTGGAAAGCACTTTTTGAATTTCTTCTTCTGTTAATTCTGTTTTTGAAGCAATCGCTTTCGCAGTCTCATTAATGTCTTGTACGTATGCAGGAACTCCTCCAATTCCTTTACGATTTTTATTTAGTATTGCTATTAATGTGTATGTTTCTTCATCTTCAGCAATAACTTCTCCACCACGATCATAAATAGTTCCTCTATTTCCTTTCAAAATAACAGAATTCGAAATATCAGGTTCTTTAAAATCTTTTACATTAACACCACTTCTAAAATGAATTGATGTAATCATAGTAAAAAGGACATTCGTTATAATGATTGCCCCTACTAAAATCATAAAAATTAACATTTGTAAAATTGTTTTATTACTTTTTCTAGGATTCATAAATATACACCTTATTTCTTATGATTCTCATCTCCTAAAATAATGACTTGATTTTGATTTGTTTTTATTCCATCATCTTCAATCATTGCTAAAACCCGCTCACGATCTTCCAATTTATTAATTTCAGTTTCTAAACTACCAACTGTTTTCTTTAATTCCTTCGCAACTGCATCTTTTTCACCCGCTTTTATTGAAAGAGTATAATTATACGTTCTCAACCCAATTCTTGCTATTACAAAAGTTGTAATAGATAATGTAGCTATTAATGCTGCTATACGATCCAATCGTATTCTTCTTTTCTTTTTTACTAATTTTGCTCTTGCCATGTATAATCACCTTACCCTTTCTATAATTCTTAATTTTGCTGAATGACTTCGATTATTCTCTTCTAATTCTTGTTGATTTGCAATAATTGGCTTTTTATTAATTATTTTATATGGTGCATCCTCAATTTCACTTGGCAACATTGGAATACGTTTATCATATTGTTTCGGTTTACTAACTTTTACGAATGTTTCCTTCACAATTCGATCTTCTAATGATTGAAAACTAATTACACAAATTCTACCACCAATGGACAACATATCTAATCCATCTCGCAATACATCTTCTAATTCTTTTAATTCATCATTTACTGCTATACGAATTGCTTGAAATACTTTTTTTGCAGGATGACCTTTCTTATTTAATATTTTTGCTGGCAATGCAGACTTGATGATATTTACTAATTCAAATGTTGTTTCAATCGGTTTCTCTATTCGTACTTGTTCTATTTTTCTAGCAATTTGCTTTGCAAATTTTTCTTCTCCGTACGTGAAAAAAATTTTAACTAATTCTTGATATGTCCATGTATTTACAACATCATATGCACTTAATGTCTGGCTTTGATCCATACGCATATCTAGTGGAGAATCAAACCGATATGAAAAACCTCGATTTGCCTCATCAAACTGAGGTGAACTAACTCCTAAATCAAGAACCATTCCATCAATTTCTGTTATTTTTCTAGCATTTAATTCTTTCTTTAAATGTGAAAACGAATTATGTATACATGTAAAATTATTTGATACCTGTTGTAAACGTGATGTGGATTCTTCGATTGCACTAATATCACGATCAAAAGCATATAAATGCCCCTCATTTATATGTTTTAAAATTTCAGAACTATGTCCTCCTCGTCCAAGAGTCCCATCTACATAGATACCATTTGGTTTAATATTTAATCCCTCAATACTTTCTTGAAGCAATACGCTATAGTGTTTCATCATTATAAATACTCCGTTAAACTTTCTGCCATTTTTTCAAATGCATCATCTGAAATCTCGTCAATCGTCTCCCAACGTTCTTTTGACCAAATTTCAACATTGTTAGCAGCACCAATA
>JARHZK010000122.1 GCA_029258245.1 Longicatena sp.
CTGTTGATAAATATTTCCTACCAAGCGACAACTTAAAATAACAATGAGTGCTAAACAACAATGTTGAGCTAGTTTATAAATTGATGTTATATCATAAGTCATAAACTGTAAAAATGATGAGATACCAAATATAATAAAGTCATAGATTACCAAAGACCATCGCACATTAAATTTTCTCTTATCTTTCATCCTACTCCCTCTTTCAAACTCCTATTCCCTATGTATTAAAATATCACTAATATGATCCAAGAATTGTAATAATTATGATAGCAATAATTATTCATTTATATTTTTACACCATAAAAATTCATTGTCAATTTATTTTTTAGAATTATTTAAATATACCAATTTGTATAAATACATTCATAAAATGTACAATACTACTCTTAAAAATTTTAAGTAATTATTCCATTATTCTTTCTAAAAAAAACTATATAGGTACTTTCTTAATTATGTGTATTCAAATAAATACCTGAAATTATATTCAATATTTCATATATCCATAGACACAATTAAAAAGCTCCAAATGTTATTACTTCAATATCATCTAGAGCTTACATTTCTATAGTAATGTTTCTTTAATTTTGTAATATATTTCTGAATTTTTATTTCCATCGATTAACTTAAAAAAGACAAGCACTTCCCTTCACTCTTCTAATGAATGCATTATCTTATAACATTCTTATAGAAGAGATATTTATATTAAAACTTAGCAAAACTTTCATCATCTACTTCGTTGACAAAAGTTAAAACAATTACCATAAACAATCATTATGGAAATACTGATCAACATCATCGGAAAACCATCTTCCATTTATTATATTTTTAATAATATATTTCTTATCGTTTTCACGAATTGTTGTATCTTCCATCATTTCTTTTATAATTTGTTGAGTACTTTTAAAAGTACTTTCATTCGTACAAACTACTTTTCCATCCTTTGCATCTAATAACAATGCATTATTGGATAATTTATCCCATGGTTTCCATAGTTCATTTTTATTTCTATTTGGATTTCCATTATTTATAAAACTATATAAATATTCTCTAAATGTTTTCCCCATTGCAACATAATTATCATTATTAAAATTATGGTATTTTTCATATTTATGTTCATCTGTAATCATAGGAAAAAATACACCATGAAATGATCCAACATCCAAAATAGAATTTTGGGATGTAGATCCACCATATTGAATTTCACAAAGATAAATAGGAGATTTATATGTTTCACCCATTTTTTTTGCTGACAAATATGTATTAAAATTTCTATAAAATTCACTTCCATAATAGATTGCAAATTTCTTTGCATCTTCAGGATTTTCAAATTGTTGATAAATAGAATCAAAAGCTGTAAACAAGCTAAACTCCGTTGTTCCTGATACCATCATTATTGGAACATCATTTACATAAGTTGCATCAAATCCATCTTTTGGTAATAACTTATCATCATTATATAAATGAGGAAATTTACTCATCCTTATCCCTGCATCACCTAACAATTTTACAATTCTTTCATTGCTTATATTATTTAAATATTCCTTCACTTCTGAATCCTCTTTTAGTAGCCATTCCTGTGCTTCTTTCTTATCTTTCTTAATTCCATCTTCGACTACTAAAATGGACATAATTTCAGCAATTTTCTTAGCAGAAATAGTTTCATCCGCAATTGTCATACCTCCTGAAAATACAATTGCTTGCTGATATAATCCTTTATATTCATTCGACAATAAAGATGCCATGATATTTCTTCCACCAGCTGAAAACCCTGAAATTGTAATATTATTGGGATTTCCACCAAACTGATCAATATTTTCTTTTACCCATTCGAATGACTTTTTAATATCCATCATTGTAAAATTGCCTGTTTGACCATCTTTTGTCAATGATGGTAAACAATTAAATCCTAGCAACCCCATTCTAAAATTAATAGAGACTACAACCATTTCATTTTCATTTACCATCTTACTTCCATTCAATTCAAATGATGATCCTGATTGGTTATTGCCACCGTGTATATAAACCAATACAGGTACATTATGATTCTTCTTTTTCGTATATACATCTAAAGTTAATGCATCATCAGTACCAATAACATCAACTTTAGTTTTTCCATTTTTATCAACACTCGTGGATGTTTGTAAAGTGACTTCTTCTTTTTTTGTACAATTCAAGACTTCTTTCCATTTTTTTGGTGATTCTGGGTTTTTCCACCTTACTTTATTTCCAACTTTACCATAGGGTATTCCATAATAAGTTAATATTCCATTCTTTTCCACTCCTTCAATATACCCATACTTTGTTTTTACACGTACTCCAACCTCATCATTCTTACTTAATCTGCATCCTCCAAGTCCTATAACCATCATAAAACAAACAAGCGTTTTTATAAATTGATTCATAATTCATCACCTCTTTTGTGTTAACGCTTTCTTTTGTTTTATAATATATTATTTTATTTTTTATTTCAATACTTACTTAAAATATCGAAGAATGATTCTTAAGACTATTATCCATCAAAAAAAGACAAGCATTTCCTTTCACTTGTCTTTCTATTTCATTAAAATCGATAAATATATTTGATTTGTTTCTCTTTATTTTGTGAAACATTACCAAATGTAGGGTGATTTTTAGATACATCGATACTTGCCTTTACACGATCTAATAATCCTTTTACATCTCCATCTACTGCTTTTACTAATTTACTAATTCCTTCTTCATTAAATTGAATTAATCCATTTGATAATTGAGATGCACCATTTGTTAATTGCTGAATTCCCTGGATTAATGCAGGAGTATTTTTCTTCATAAAAATTAATCCATCTTCTAATTGATTTGCCCCAGCGTCTAATTGTTTTGTTCCTTTATTTAATGTTTTTAAACCATCTTGTAATTGTAAACTACCTTGCATTGCAGATTCTACACCATTTGTATACATCATCAATCCTTTATAGAAAGTTTCATATCTATTTAATGATGTTTTTAATTGTACAATGGATTGAAGTCCTTTACTTGCTGTTTCAAATTTTTCTTTTATTTCATCCGAACTCATAATTTCATTAATTTTATTTTGTACTTGTAAATCTGTATTTTGTTTAATCAATGCTTTTATTTGTGTAGTTTCCATTTGTTTGTTTAATTCTGAAACAATTGTTTTTTGAATATTTTCCTGTTGCATTGTTTGTTCCACAACTGTATTGATTTTATTTACAATTGCTTCACTACTCATTTGTTTATTGATTGTAGCATGAATTTTTTCTTGTGTTTCTTTTGCTATGAGTCCCTGTTTTACAGCGGCATCATATTGTTCTTTTGTCATCTTTGTTGCGGCTTGAATTACTTGTTTTTCCACTTCTAAACGAACTTGTTGTTCTACTTTTTGCGTAACTTGCACTTTTACTTGTGTTTCTACTTTTGCTTTTATTTGTTCTTTTACAGCACCCGTAACTGCTTGTTGAATCATTGGTCGTTTTTCTTCCACACCTTTTGTTACTTCTGCAAGTGCTTTTTGATACACAGCATCTTTGTCTAAAGAAGCAATTATTTTCGTTAATACTTGGTCATAATTTTTCACAGTCAAAGTAGGTACCTTTACATTTGCTGCTGCCAATTGATCATTTGCTGTTTTTAGTAAAGTTTCAAAAATTTCTAAGGCTCCTCCTTGCAATTGTTCATTATTAGAAGATAATTCCTTCAAACCTTCTGAAAGTTGATTTGCACCTGCTAACAATTTAGAAGCTCCTTCGTCTACTTGACTTGTTCCTTTCGTTAATGCATTTGCACCATTTGCTAATTGATCGACTCCTTTTACTAATTCACCGCTCTTAGCATCTAATACTTTAAGTCCATCGTATAATTTAGCAGAACCTTCCATCAATTTATCCATAGCTGCAGATAATTTATGAACTGCTCCGTTTAAATCATCAATACTATTTAATTTATTTGTGTCAATATCATTAATTCCTTGATTTGTTGCCATCATTAACGTTTCTACAGGTTCATAATTTTTTACATCTGCCTTAATTTCAAAATATTCAGGTATTTCTAATTTTTCTTTATCTACATTTAAATTCTCCTGTAATCCTGGAAGTGATAATCCTGCAACAATCACATGGCTTCCATCATCTATCATTTTTCCATTTGAAACTTCAATATGGTCAAAAATTTCATGATCTAAAATACATCCAGTTATCATAATATATGGAACATATATTTTTTCTTGTTTTCCACCAATATTCATCATACTAGATTTTACATTTTGAAAATCATATCGAATTGTTACTTTTCCACTTTTTCCCACAAGGTCTTTTGGTTGAATTTCTTTTCCGTCTAATAAATATTTTGGTTTTACCTTAATTGGAAGTTCCTTTTCTAATTTTTTTGTATCTATTTTTTTCATTTTCATATCATCTAAAAGATCATCTGTAGCAATCATCTTCTGAATACTTCCATCTTCATTTGCGAATACATATACTGCTGAACCATCTGTTTTTTCATCTTCTACTTGTTTTTCTTTATAATTAGTTACTACGGGTTTATCTTCTTTTTTATTTGTTTTTGTATATACAGTTCCAACGACACCACCAATAATACCAACAACCAATACCATAGCAATTATTTTTTTCACATTTTGTTTCATATTTACCTCCTATTTTTGTGCGATTTGTTTCATTCCAGCAGTTGTTTTACAAATTACTTTATCAAATGCCATAAATAATGCTGGAAGAATAAAGATAACTAAAATCATACTAATAATGGCACCTCTTGCCATTAACATACACATAGAACTAATAATATCGATATCTGAATAAATCGCTACTCCAAATGTTGCCGCAAACAATCCCATACCACTTACAATAATCGATTGAATAGATGTAGATAGTGCAATTTCAATCGCTTCTTTTTTATTTTTACCAAGACTTCTCTCAGATTTATATCTTGTTGTCATTAAAATTGCATAATCTACGGTTGCCCCTAATTGAATTGTACTAATACAAATAGGTGCAATAAATGGTAAGGTTTGTCCTAAATAATGTGGCAATCCTAAATTAATAAAAATTGCTAATTCTATTACTGCAATCAATACAAATGGAATGGATATACTCTTTTCAACAAATAAAATAATAACAAAAATTGCTAAAATCGAAATTGCATTAACAACTTTAAAATCACGATCTGTTGTTTCAATCATATCTTTCATACAAGGCGCTTCACCAATTAACATTCCATCTTTATCATAAGATTTTAAAATATCATTCAATTGTGAAATTTGTGCATTCACTTCATCACTTGCAACTCCATATTCTGAATTAACCAACAACAATTCCCACTTATCGCTTTTTAATACTTCTTTTACTTCATCGGGAATGATTTCTTGTGGAATATTTGGACCTAATACAGATTCCATCCCTAATACGTATTTGACACCATCCACTTTTTCCATATCATGAATCATGGCACGAACTACAGAAGATTTTGTATCTGCACTAACTAATACCATATGCGTAGAAGCAATATGATACTGATTGGATAATTTATCTTGTGCTTTTACATAATCAATGTCTTGTGGTAAACATTTTCCCATATCATAATATACTTCACTATTCGTCTTTTGATATCCGTATAGAGCAGGAACAATGAATAAAACAAACACTCCAATTCCAATATAGAACTTCTTTACAATTCCTTTTGATAAATGTGTCATACTTGATAATAAAGGTTTATGTTTTGTTTTTTGTAATGGTTTATCAAAAACAAGAATTAATGCAGGAAGTAAAGTAACACAACCTACAACTCCAAGAATAACACCTTTTGCCATAACAATACCTAAGTCTTTTCCTAATGTAAATGTCATAAAGCATAAAGCAATAAAACCTGCAACAGTTGTAATAGAACTTCCTATAACCGAAGTAAATGTTTCTTTAATGGCAACTGCCATTGCCTCTTGATGATCTTCATAAAGGTCTCTTTGTTCATTATAGCTATGCCATAAGAAAATGGAATAATCCATAGTAACAGCTAATTGAAGTACTGCTGATAATGCTTTCGTGATATATGAAATTTCCCCAAAGAAATAATTTGTTCCCATATTTAATAGGATCATCATTCCTATGGATAATAAGAAAATAAATGGAATCAAATAACTATCCATAAAAATCATCATCACTATGGTTGCACATACAACAGCAAGTCCTACATAAATCGGTTCTTCTTTTTCACATAAATCTTTTAAATCGGTAACCAATGCTGAAATTCCGGATACAAAGCATTGTTTTCCTGATATCTTCTTAATTTCATGAATTGCATCCATAGTGACATCTTCCGATGTTGCACTATCAAAAAATACTGCCATCATTGTTGAATTTTCTGTATTAAATTCATCATAAATCTTCTTTGGCAATAATTCCTTAGGAATTCTTGCATCCATAAAAGAAGAATACCAAAGAACCGATTCTACATGATCGACCCCCTCAATTTTATGAATTAATTTTTCTACATCCTGATCTTTCATATCTTCTAAGATAATAAAAGAAAAACCACCTTTTCCAAATTCATCCAATAATTCACTTTGTCCTTTTACCGTATCCATATGTTCTGGAAGATAGTCTAACATATCGTAATTAATTCTTGTTCCTATCATTCCAAATATGGATGGAATCATCAATAAAACCATTAAAACAATAATAATGATTCGATGCTTCACAATTCCTTTTGAAATTCTATTCATCATTTTTCCTCACTTTCTTTGCCATTTATATCTATATGTTTCGATTTTTTCATTTTTACCATTGTTATAGCTGTAGCAAGACTCAACATTCCTTCTACAATAAATGTTATTCCTAATACATACATCAATACCATGCTTCCTTCTTCTATATGAAGCATAAGAAATCCACCAAATATACAATTTATGATTGCCATTAAAAAAACAATCCACCATGATCCTATTCCAAATACTTTTGCTTCCAATGCCATACGTACTCGAAACAATCCATCAAAAATTACAGATATTCCTAAAGCAATACATATGAAACTAACAAATTCAAGTGGTCGTAAATAAAGTACTATTCCGATCATAATCATAAATATTCCAAATTCAAAATCATATTGAAATGCTAATTGAAATAAATCATTAGAATAATATCCAATAAGTTTAATAAAACCAAAAATCAAAAATAATATAGAACATAATTTATTTAATGTAGTAGGTGAAATGGCTGGATTAAATAAAATGAAAACACCCAATAAACACAAAATTAATGCAATTATGATATATCCAAACTTTGCAATTCTCATCCATTTTACAGATTCCATGTTTTTCACCTTCTTTCATCTTGAAGCATTGGTATTATAGAAATAATTCAAAATTCTTACTATAGACAATTCCTTCTATCTGTTTTAAATTTAGACACTTTCCATAAAATGTCTAAATTTAAAACAAAAAAAACTATGGGTTTGCACTCAAACCCATAGTTATATTCTATGATTACTATAAAACTGGAGCCATTAAAACTTTTCCAGTACCTCGATATACATTTACTAAACCTTCTTTTGATGCTGCAGAACCAACTAATGATTTTCCAGAGCGTTCTACCGTAAACTCCAACGTTTTACTCCAAGCAACTACAAAATTACCATCGACTTTTAAAACATCATTTTGTAATTCAATTTCTACTAATTCATCCGTAGGACATGGACTTTCTAAAACAACAATTCCTTTTCCTTCAATTCCTAAATTAAATAATCCTTCTCCTCCAGCAACTGCACTTGAAATATTAGAACGCATGACTGCTTTATGTTTTAAAGTAGATTCACATGCTAAAAATAAACCGTCATCTAAAACGATCGAACCGCCCCATTCAGCAACATCAATCATCAATACATGTTTATAAGTTGGTTCTAACACTAAAACTCCATTTCCTACATACTCTGGTTTAATTGCAGTTTCTCCTGTTACTTTACCACGAATAGTCTTTCCAAAAAAATCTCCAACACCTTTTATTCCAGTAGTTGCTGCTACATCTCCTAACATCCATTGCATAGCACCTGCTTGAACAGTAACACCAGTTGTATTTGCCATATTACAAATTAATTGTCTTTTTCGAATATTCATTTCATTTGCATAATATACATCAATCGCATTTGCTGGATTTACACTTAAATCTTTTTGAAATTCAATTACTGTAAATGGTCCTTTTTCTTCTAAAACATTTACATTTTTATTATCTGTTAAATTTTTTATTGTATACATTTTTATTACCTCTCTTTTCTCAAATATGTTTCTACATATACAATCCATGCTTTTTCATAAAACTTATTTAAAATTAGTACTACTTATTAAGATATTTTTCCACCAATTGTTTTTATATCCACCTCATTTTCAACAATTGCTCGAATTGCACAAGTTAAGCCTTCCACAATTGTTTCTAATGCCATGCTTGGCATATTTGTTTTATTTACAACTTGTTGTGGTACAAACGGAATATGAATAAATCCACTTTTCATAGTTGAATTCTCGTGCTCTATCATATACCGGACACCATATAACACATGATTACAAACAAAAGTTCCCGCCGTATTAGAGATTGAAGCTGGAATGTTTGATTTCTGTATTTCATTTACCATTGCTTTTATAGGTAAACTTGAAAAATATGCTGCCGGTCCATCTTCAAATATAGCTTGATCAATCGGTTGATTACCTTCATTATCTTTAATTCGAAAATCATTCATATTAATTCCAACACGTTCAATTGTAATATCACTTCGTCCTCCTGCCTGTCCAATAGACAAAACAACATCTGGTTGATATTGTTGAATAGCATCGTGAATTATAGATAATGATTTATATACAACAGTAGGAATTTCTAATTTTATAATTGTAGCATCTGCAATACTATCTGGTAACAATTTTACAGATTCTATTGATGGATTCATTTTTTCTCCACCAAATGGATCAAATCCTGTAACTAATATTTTCATTTTCATAATCTCCTTAAATACCATTTAAATTTAAAATTTTTATGAAATCTAATACTACTTATTGATATATTATATGTTAAAATTTATATTAAAATAATTTATTATTACATCATTCTTGTGTAATGAAATAGTATCATAAATTTCATAAAAAAAATAGTTTTAATTGTACATTTTTTTATTGTGATTTTTTTACAATTCAGTATAATATATCCTATAAAAATAACTTATATATATTCATTTATTTTAATTAAAATAAACAAAGGGGACATATTTATGAAACAATATAATATTACTGAAGGCCCAATTATCCGGCCACTTTTATATTTTTTCTTTCCAATTCTATTTGGAACCTTTTTTCAACAACTCTACAATACAGTAGATGCTTTAATTGTTGGAAATATTTTAGGAAAAGAAGCATTAGCTGCAGTTGGAGGTACAACAAGTGTTTATTTAAATATATTTGTAGGATTCTTTGTTGGTCTTTCAGCTGGAGCTACTGTTTTAATATCTCAGTATTATGGTTCAAGTGAATACGAACATATCCAAAAAACTGTTCATACATCTTTTGGTTTAGGAATTGTTATTGGTATTGGATTAACAATTCTTGGCTTTTTTACTGCTAAACCATCTCTTCTTTTTCTTGGTGTACCTAAAGAAATACTTGATATTTCATTAGAATATATTTTTATATATTTTATTGGTTTTACCTTTCTCTTAATCTATGACATGGGATGTTCTATTTTACGTGCTATCGGAGATTCGAAACGTCCTTTGTATTATTTAATTATATCTTGTATTGTCAATATTATGTTAGACATCTTGTTCATTGGACACTTCAAAATGGGCATTGCTGGAGCAGCATATGCTACTGTTATTTCAGAAGCGGTTTCTGCAATCTTAGTAGTTTTATCCTTAATGCTATCTCAATCCTGCATTCATTTAAATATTAAGCAAATTAAACTTGATTTACCAATTGCAAAACAAATTATTCGTATTGGTTTACCTGCTGGAATTCAATCTATGTTATATACCATATCGAATCTTGTAATTGCTACAAGAGTGAATGCTTTAGGTGTTGATGTCATTGCTGCAAATACCGCCTTTGGTAAAATTGATACATTATTTTGGATGGTAAATCAAGCACTAGGAATTGCAATTACAACATTTGTTGGACAAAATTTTGGTGCCAAAAAATATGGTCGAGTAAAAAAAGGTCTAAATCGATGGCTACTCTTTGGAATTGGAATATCTATTGTAATGAGTATTATATTTATGATTTTTGCCCCAACTTTTATTCGTATATTTAATCAAGATCAAGATGTTATTAAAATTGGTATTCATCTTCTATTTTTACTTGCTCCATTCTGGTGTACCTATATTCCAGTCGAAATCATATCTGGAGGATTACGCGGTTTAGGAGATACTACACTACCAACAATTATTACTGCGGTAGGAATTGTTATGGTTCGCTGTGTATGGCTATTTATTTTTGATTCTTATACACTTGATAGAATCATGTGGATTTATCCTATTACATGGATTCTAACTTCAGTAGCGTTTATTATATATTATTACTGCGGTTTATATAAAAGAAATGTTCCTGAAATAAAAATCTAATAAATTTAATCATAAAATAAAAGTGGCTTTATCGTTTGAATATTTTCTGATATGTACCCAGAATCCTGGACACATAGATTTATGAATTAAGCTATACAAATGGATGTTTCTCTGTATTTAACAGGAGGCATCCATTTTGTTTTTGCCTGTATTCTCGTATTATTATAATAATTTATATATTCGTCAACTGCTTTCGAAAATTCTTTGAATGATTTATAGTCTTTCTCAAATCCATAATATATTTCATTTTTCATTCTTCCAAAGAATGTTTCCATGATGCAGTTATCATAACAGTTACCTTTGCGTGACATTGATTGGATAATTCCATGCTCTTTTAAGCTTTCTCTAAAGTATAGGTGTTGATATTGCCATCCTTGATCTGAGTGAAAGATCAAGCCCTTTAATGATGGAAACTTAGAATAT
>JARHZK010000154.1 GCA_029258245.1 Longicatena sp.
TAGAGCCTGTTGGTGAAAAATATCGTAAAATTACGGATGAAAATGGTGAAGCAGTTTTTTCAAATTCATCTAAAGAAAAAAGATGGATGGAATTTAATACCATATATTGTATTAAAGAAGAGGTAGCACCTTTAGGATATGTAAAGGATGATACATCCTATTATTTTGCTATTATTAATGAGAAAAAGTTAGAAAACCCGAATGATAAAGGGAAATATCCTGAAAATGTTCATCTAGAATATAGTAGTCCACAATATGTATATACGGCCTATAATAGAAAAGGTGAAATAACAATTGATAAAAAATTTATGAATGCAAGCGATGAATTAATGGAACGACCAGTTGATGGTATCTATCAGTTTGGACTATATGACAATGAAAACGGAAATGGAAAACCATTGCAAACTATTACCATAAGATACAATAAAGATAGTATTGTATATGAAAAAGATGGAATGGTAGTTGGAACACCTACTTTTACTAATTTAGATGTAACAGATTCTAAAAAGTATTATGTATTTGAGTTAGATGAAAATCAAAAAGCTGTTTTAGAAAATCAATTTGTTACGGTTGATGGTAAGACATTTAAGGTATCTTATTCGAATAATGGAATTCAAATAGGGAATGTTCCAAATGGAAAAGAAACAATTACAATTACGAATAAAAATGCACATTTTTTTCTTCCAGGAACGGGAGGTTCAGGAACCATGTGGTATTACATAATTGGTATATCACTGATATGTATATCATTTATTGGTTATAGTTTAAAAAAGAAAATAAATGGAGGTAAATAAAATGAAAGAAATAAAAAAAGTATTGGGGATAATTTTGACTGCAGTAATGATGATTACAAGCATTTCAACGGTATCTGCACAAAACGAAGAAACAACATATTCGATTATAATTGATAACTCAATAGAAGGGCATACATATGAAGCATATCAAATTTTTCAAGGGCGTTTAGAAAGTGTGAACGTAGAAGGAACTGATAGAGATGTTCTTTCTGATATAGAATGGGGAACTGGAGTAAATGGAGAGGCTCTATTAACTGAATTAAAAAGTGACCCTAAATTTCAAGAATGCAAAACTGCAGCAGATGTAGCAAAGCTGTTATCAGATTTTAATCAAGATAGTAATTTAGCGAAAGATTTTGCGAAAAAGGCTGGAAAACATTTAACAAAAAATACGAGTGGAACATTTGAAAATAAAGTTCATAAAATTACAGGTTTATCAGCAGGTTATTATTTAGTAAAAGATAAAGATGGATCATTAGAAGGACAACATGATGCTTATACAGACTTTATCTTGAAAATTGTAAAAGATGTAACAATTAATCCAAAATCAGGAATACCAACGGTATCAAAAAAGGTACAAGAAAATTCAAATCAAGCATGGCAAGATGCAGCTGATTATAATATTGGAGATGAAGTTCCATTTCAATTGACTGGAACATTACCATCAAATTTAGATTCTTATAAAACATATACATATAAATTTCATGACACGCTATCAGAAGGTTTCACATTTGTAGAAAATTCTGTAAGAGTATATATTGTAAATGAAGGATCAGAAAAGATTGATGTGACAAATCATTTTACAACAGTAAAGGAATTAAAAGAAGGGAAAACATCACTTGTCATATCATGCGATAATATTCTTGGAATGAATCAAGATAAATTGAAAGATTCTAGTAAAATAGTTGTTGAATATAAAGCAAAATTAAATGAAAAAGCAATTATTGCAGGTACTGGTAATCCTAATGAAGTATATTTATCTTACTCAAATAATCCAAATGGAGAAGGAATGGGGAAAACTGTAATTGATAAAGTTCGCGTATTTACTTATGAGTTGGTTGTAAATAAAAAAGATGAAGACGGATCAACAGCTTTAAAAGGAGCAGCTTTTACATTGTTCAAAAAACATACTGATAATTCTTGGGTAGAAGTAAAAAAATATGAAGCTGGAGATCTTACTGAGTTTAAATTTACTGGATTAGATGCAGGGGAATATAAATTAACTGAAACAAAGGCACCCGCAGGATATAATAAAATAAAAGATATCTTATTTAAAATTGAAGCAACTTATGATAAAGAAAGTGATGATCCAAAATTAACAGATTTAGTTATAAAAAATGAAACTGGAGAAATAATTAGTGGATCTTCACAATCATTTAGTGTTACATTAGAACCTACGGAATCTAATTTTAATATTGTTACAAATGTAATCAACAAGAAAGGATCAATTCTTCCAGAAACAGGTGGAATGGGAACGACAATGTTCTACATTGGTGGAAGCCTACTTATGATTGGTGCAGTTATTGCATTGATTGCTAAAAAAAGAAAAAAAGCAAATTAATTTGTATTATTAGGGTGAAAAGAAATTGCTTTTCACCCTAATAAAATACTACAGTAAGGAGAGGTATATGAATTTTATAAAGAAAAAATTATCAACAGTGATTTTAATATTTATTTTTTTCATGGGTCTCTCCTTGTTGTTGTATCCTATTATTAGTGATTATTGGAATAGTTTACATCAAAGCAAAGCAATTGCTAGCTATGTAAAGTCGGTGGAAAATTTAAAGGAAGATGAACATGAATCATTATGGAAGGATGCTGTAAAATATAATGAAGAGCTATATGATGAAAAAAGATTCGTATCAAAATATGCTAATGAAGAAGATAGATATAAGGAATTATTAAATATTTCTGATAATGGAATCATGTGTTATATTGAAATTCCAAGTATTAATCTTTCTTTGCCGGTTTATCATGGCGTTGATGAGAGTATTTTGCAAGTAGCAGTTGGACATTTATTTGGAACATCTTTACCTGTTGGGGGAAAGAATACACATACTGTACTTTCTGGACATAGAGGACTTCCTTCTGCAAGTTTGTTTACGAATTTAGATCAATTATCCATAGGGGATACGTTTATGTTACATACATTGAATGAGACTTTAACATATGAAGTTGATCAAATTTTAGTGGTAAAGCCAGATGAAATGCAAGCACTTCAAATTGAAGAAGGTAAAGATTTATGTACACTTGTTACATGTACTCCATATGGGGTGAATTCTCATAGAATGCTTGTACGAGGACACCGTATACCAAATGTTTCTACTGAGATATCAAATATTTCAGCAGATGCAATCAATATCCAATATATTGTAGTTGCATGTTTGATTGTTTTTATTTTATTGATTATCATCATAAAAATGATTATTTTTATGAAAAATCAAAAAAAGGGAGGTAAAGTATGAGAATAAGATTAAGGAAATATGTGAGATGTTTAATTACAATTTTTGTTGTAGTGTTCCTTTTACATGACACCGTTCAAGCTAGGACAACAGATGAAAATATACAAGAAAATGTTTGTATTACTTTACAGAATAGAATTGGTAAAAGTACATATTCTTTATATCGTGTAGCGGATTATTCTGAAACAGGCGAACTTAAATTAGAAAAACCATTCACTGAATATCCAATTCATTTAGAAGGTTTAGATCATGAAGGATGGAGAGCATTAGCGAATACATTACAAGGATATGTTGAAAGGGATCAAATTCCTATTTTTGACAAAAAAGAAACAAATGAAGAAGGGTATTTAAAATGGGAAAATATTCCAAAAGGATTATATCTAATTCTAGGAAGTAGAAAAGTTGATGAGGAATATGCATATACGCAAGCACCTATCTTAATAACAGCACCAAACCTAGAAACTAATGGAGAATGGAATTACCAATTATTTGTTAAACCCAAATTTAATAAAGAAGATATCACAAAAAAAGTTGATAGAAGAGTTATAAAAATCTGGAAAGATACTCCAGGTGGAAATATACCAAATAAGATTGATGTAGAATTATTAAAAGATGGAAAAGTTTATGATACTGTTGAATTAAATGACAATAATCAATGGCAATATGAATGGAAAAATCTATCAGAAAAATATGAATGGAAAGTGGTGGAACGAGAAGTACCCAAAGATTTCACTGTAACAATCATTCAAGAAAGTTTAGATTTTGTTATTACAAACACATATAATAGATTGAAACCGAATGAAAAGCTTCCATTAACAGGGCAATTATGGTGGCCAGTTCCAATTTGTGTAGTCATTGGATTTGGTTTTCTGTTTTATGGTGTTGTCAAAAAACGTAAATAAGATAGGAAAATGATTAAGATATGAAACACAATCGATTTTTTGATAAAAATAATGTTTTAATTCTTATTGGTTTATTATTCTTGCTTTTCTCTTTTGGTTTATTTTTATTTAATATGAGTCAAGATAAAAGAGCTCGTAATAATGCAAACGATGCGATGAAATATTTACTCAATGAAACGAAAGAACAAAGGGTTAATGATAAAAATGAAAGAATGTATTCTAAATTTAATATGCCCACAGTGGAGTATAAGGGGAATCGCTATATTGGGATTATTGAAATCCCTTCAATCAATTTAATATTGCCTATTATGGATGAATTGGATGATAATAAATTGTTGATAACTGCTTGCAGATACCAAGGATCTTTATATCAAAATGACTTAATTATTGGTGGCCATAATTATCTTTCTCAGTTTGCAAAGTTATATAAGGCAAAAGAGGGGGATTCAGTGCGCTTTATTGATGTAAAAGGAAATGTATTTACGTATATTGTTGAATATGTGGAAAATGTGTCAGGAGATGATAAAAATAGCATGATATCTGGAGATTGGGATTTGACACTGTTCACTTGTACTTATAGCATGATTGACCGCCATACATTGCGATGTAAAAGAATCAATAATTAAAAAAAGTCATCAGAATTAATGACTTTTTTTTCGTTATTGGTGGATTGGATAAATCGTTTTTGTTATATTGTTTTTCCAACTGCTATTCTTTTTAGTAAAATGTGTAAGAATACGTGCATATACCATATTACATATTTCCTCATTATCAACAACTAATAAGATAATAAATTGCGAAGGATTATATTTTGTGAAACAATCTCCGCGACGTATACTGTTCTTAATTGATTTATGAAGAGTTTGAGATAGTACTTCTAATTTTTCTTTTTGTTCAAGGGGATGTCCGTTCTTATCTGTAATAGAACAAATTACCATGTAAGCATGTTGATGGTTACGTTCAATCATCCTTTGAATTAAACGAAAGCAATCTCGAAAACTAGGCAGATTGCAATAAAAACCACCAACTTCATAAGCAGATTCACAAAATTCATTTTTAATATTAATACTAGAACTATAATTATGGTACATTTTATTGCTCATACTTTTAAAAATTTGTATCATCCGCTCAGAAGGACTAATACCGAGCTCTTCAAAAAACATTTTTGAAGTTTCCTCATAGTATTGAAGAGCTTCTTTATATCGATTTAAGGACATTAATGCTTCAATCTTAATGGTTTGCCATTCTTCAAATGGATATATTTTGATTGCAGCTTCAGATATATCTAATAGAACGCTGTATTCATGTTTTTTTTTCAAATAATTACAAACCTCTAAAAAAGCTTTCGTATATAGTTTTTTATATTGGACACTATGAATAATTACCCAATCTTCACCTGATAAAAGGGGTAAAAATTCACCTCTGTATAGTTGAATTGCGTGATAAAGAAGGGTGATTTTTTGTTCCTCATCAGATTTTTTATAAGCAGTTTGAATGTAACTTTCAAATTCTGTAATATCAAGTTTTGTCTCCATAGGACTTTTCCAAAAATAATTGCCATTTTCAATATGAATGTAATCGTATTTTGGAAGTCCAGCTTCAATAAGTTGTTTTTTTAAACGAAAAATCGTAACTCTAAGATTATTAGAAACATCTGATATTTCTTCTTGACCATACAAATTTTCTAATAATTGAATACGAGAAATACCATTTGTTGAATGAAGCAGTAATTGTAATAAATGAAGTGATTTTGTTGATGGATTTCGCTTAAACGTAATCGTTTGATTTCCGTATGTCATAGAAAATCTTCCTAGCATATTTACATTTAATACAGGGAGTGAGTCTTTCATTCAATTAAAACCTCCTTCAAAAAATAATTCTATAGTCTAAAAATGAATTATATGATGTATTAATATTTGAATGTAATAAAAGAGCATAGAATATTTAATTTTAATTATTATAACAATAAAAAAAGGTATTTTCTACCAATTTAAAAAATAAATTATAGTATTTTATAATGCATTTTCAATATTTCTAGAAATATGAAATTATGGATAGTATCTTATCATGTCCTTAAAAATATGATATGATTAAAGAAAATGTTAAAAACGATGAGGTGAAGTCGATGTCAGAAAAAAAAATAGTACGTTATCATCTAGAACGTCATAAATGGCCAGATGAAATCGAGGCTGAAAAAAAGAAAAAAAGAAAAAAAATAGGATTTGTTTTTATTTGTGTGATTTGCTTTTTGAGTGGATTTGTTGCAAATCAATATGTTGGAAGAGCGAAGGTATTTCAGGATAAAGAATTTTTAAAATTAAGTAAAGTATATGATATTATGAGAAATCAGTTTTACTTTGGAAAAGATAAAACGAACATGAATGAGCAATTAATTAACGGAGCAATTTCTGGAATGGTGAATGCGGGTGGCGATATTCATACGGCATATATGAATAAAGATGACAGTAAATCCTTTACTAGTTCTATGGAGGGTAGTGTTGTAGGAATAGGGGTTACCATGTATTCATTTGATGATCATACTTTTATTATTTCAGATATACTAAAGAATTCACCTGCTGAAAAAGCAGGAGTAATGCCAGGAGATCAAATTGTTGCGATAAATGGGAAAGATGTGACTAGTAAAAAAATTGATGATGTGGTAAAGCTTGTAACCGGGAAAAGTGGAACAGAAGTAAAAATTGAATTTGTTCGAGGAAAAGAACATTTTCAAAAAAATATTATTCGAGAGAAAGTGTTTGGAACTGTTTTTAGCAATATTAAAGATGATGTTGCGAAAATAGAGCTGCGAACATTTGCACAAACAAGTGGAGAAGAATTCGGTGTTCATTTAAAAGATATTGAAAAATCTGGTGTGAAAAATCTTATTCTCGATTTAAGAGGGAATAGTGGTGGATATTTAAATTCTGCGTTAGAAATTGCAAGTTATTTTATTGGAGATAATGAGGTTATTTTTCAAGAAGATGACCATACTGGCAATGTGAAACAATATCGTACATTACAAGGCTTTAAAAAATATCAATTTGATAAAATTATTGTATTGGTCGATCAAGGAACAGCAAGTGCATCCGAAGCACTAACAGGAGCGTTAAAAGAACAAGCAAACGCAATTGTGGTTGGAAATCAAACCTATGGAAAAGGAACTGTTCAAATTCCTTTACCTTTTGAAGATGGAAGCATGTTGAAATATACAATTGGTGAGTGGATGACACCGAGTGGAAAAAAAATTAATAAGGTTGGAATTAAACCAGATGTAAACGTTGATCAAGAAAAAGCATTTATAACTCCTATGCCAAAACTTGAAAAGGAAGTATTTTACCCAGATACAGTAAATCTTGCCGCTTCTTCTGTCCAAATTTATTTAGATTTTTTAGGGTATCATGTGGATCGAACAGATGGTTATTTTTCTGTTGCTTCTTCGAAAGCTTTGCAAAAATTCCAAGCAGATAATGGATTGATTGCAGATGGTAATATACGTGCAGAAGTTTGTAAATCCTTAGTTTCCAAGATGATTCAAAAGCAAAAAAATGAATCTTATACATACGATTTGCAACTAAAAAAAGCTATGGAAATTGCCACAAAGAATTAATTTGGAAGTCATGTGTGCATGAAAGATAGGAATTATGTACATATGACTTTTTTATAGATTATGAATCTTTTGAAAGGAGTTTTTATGAATAATATATTTGAGACGCTTCCGTTGAATTTTTTTAATATATTTAATACTAATAAAAGAGTTATGAGCGATTGTATATATGTTTTATATACTTATATGAAAAATAATATTTCTTTTACTTCTTTAAAAGAAAATATTATTTTTGAGTTAATGAAATATTTTAATAATCATGTGGTAGATTTTGATGAAGTGGATAGTCGCTCTGCAAAGGATCGTGCATTATATGTATATCGAAGATTAAAAGATTGTGGATGGATTAGTGAAGAAATTGGAGAAAACTATCAAACTTATGCAAGTTTTGAGGATTATGCGACAATTTTAATTGAGACATTATTTCATTTGGATCAAGAACAAGATATCGAATATTCAAGTATGGTTTATAACATTTATTTAGCATTTTCGAATTTTGATGTTCAAAATGGTCATAAAATTCTTGATGCACAATATAGAATGATGAAAGAATTAATGGGAAAATTAAAGAACTTAAATACGAATATTAAACGATATATAAAAAAATTATTAAAAGATAATATGAAGAATGATTTAAATGAATTATTAGAATCCTTATTAAATGAGTACCAGTTAAAAATAGTGGATCGTGCTTTTTATAATTTAACGACAAGAGATAATCCCGTAAAATATCGAAATAGTATTATTTCACAAATAAAAAAAATAAGAGAAAATGATGAATATGTGGATATTATTGTTCGAAATATTATGGCTACTAAAGATTTAGAATACTTAGATGCATGTAAGATTTTTGATAAGCAAACTTTATATATAATTGAGGCATTTGAGGGAATTTTGAATTTAATTAATGAAATTAGTAATAAAAATGAAAAGTTTGTTGCATCTGCGACGAACCGAATTATGTTTTTAATTAATGTAAAAGAAGATGTTGGTGGGAAAATAAACGAAATTATTAAATATGGGAAAGACCATGTTGATGTTTTAGATGATGTAGTAGATATTTCAATCAATAAGTGCTTGGATAAAAATTCACTTTATACACCAAGAAAATATAAAAAGATGACAGAGACAGAACTTATTTTGGATGCGGAATTAAATGAATCAGTCAAAAGAGAAGCTTTTGAAAAATTAAAGGTGAATGAAAAATATACAAAAAGTGAAATAGAGAAAAATGTATTAGCGTTACTAAAAGAAACTCCAGATATAAAAGGTTCAGATTATTATGATTGTCATAAAGATTTATCTTTATTTATATTAACTTGGTTATATGGATATAGTCAGCATGCAAAATATCAGATTGAACCGGAAGAAGAAATTGTGACAAGGGATAACTATCAGTTTAGAGAATTTACGATTAGAGGTGCAAAATAAATGAATACAAATGAAGTAATGCAAGAAATGACAAAGTCATATATAAATTTGTCAGATATGCAAAAAGATGAGTTTTCAAGGATATTGAATAAATTATTATCTGTCAACTATATTTGTGGAGAAAGAAAAAAAGATCGAGATGATTTTTATTTTATTTTAAGAAATGAACAATTATTTAAAAATTTTTTATTAATTTTAGATTATCAATTCCATTTATATAAAGCAGATCAAATTGCTTATATTACGAATACAAATAATTATAATCATTTAACGCTTACACAGTTACAATCCATTGTTTTATTGTTGCTTAGAAAACTATATTTTCAAAAAACACAAGAATTTCAAGAGACTGAAAATATAGTTATTACCCTTGCGGAACTACATGCAGAAATAGAAGCAACAGGTATATATAATCATCGTATTACAAAAACTGAATTAAGAAGTGTTTATCATTTTTTATCTAGATATAATATTTGCGAAAAAATAGGAGATTTGAGTGAGGATGAATCAAAATTAATAATTTATCCAACAATCAATTATATTTTACCAATATCAAAAATCGATGATATTGTGGAACAATTGAAAAATTATAGAAGGGAACATGACGATGAAGACATTGACGAAAGTAAAATTGATTAATTGGCATACATTTAGTAATGTAGAATTCCCTATTTATCGTAATACTGTTATGACTGGGGAAAACGGCACTGGGAAATCTACTATTTTAGATGCTTTACAATATGTATTGACGGTAGGAAGATGCAAATTTAATAAAGCAGCGAGTGATATAGGAAATCGAACATTGGAATCCTATATGCGTTGTAAAATAGGTGTTGAAGGAAACGAGTATTTACGTAATGGAGATATTACAACATATATCGCTTTAGAATTTTATGATGAAAAAACAAAACGTTATCAAATTATAGGTACAGTAATTGATTTGCGTACAGGTGGTTCTCCAGTTTGGGAATTTTATCAAATTGTAAATACACAAATAAATGAAGTGGATTTTATTGAAAATGGAAAAGCATTAACCAAAAGACAATTTAGAGATCGATTATCAAAACTTGGACAACAAGCAACGTTTCAAGATACACGAAGAGATGGAGAAAGAATGTTTGCGAATGCATTAGGTGTAAAATTGAAATATTTTGAATTAGTGACTCGTGCATTAGCATTTAAAGCAATTGACAATGTATATCAATTTATTATGGATTTTTTATTAAAAGAAGATCCTGTTGACATCAATCATTTAAGATTAAGTATTCAGTCTTATCAAAAGTTAGAAGAACAGTTGAAAGTTAGTAAAGATGAATGTGATTTTTTAGCTAAGATTGTGGATGAAAATCAAAATTATCAAGATAAACATTTTGATATTGACGTAATTCAATGTTTAAAGGATAAAGTGGCAGAGAAATCATTGAATGAACAAATGTGCGTGGTAGAAGAAGAAAGGAAGAAAATAAATCGCAAATTACAGTCTTTACAAGAAAAAAATATTCAGTTAGGCCAAGAATATACAATTTATTTGAATCAATCCAATAAATTAGAAAATTCAATTAATCAAAATGAAACCTATCGATTAAAAGAATCTTTACAAAAAGATTATGATTCTAAAATTAACGATCTAACAAAAAAGGAAAATGCTTATCAAAACTTAGTGCAAAATATTCAAGATGAAGCAGTAATTTTAAAAAAACTAAGGATACAAAAAGAATTTATAACCTATATTTTTCAAAAACAATATGAATCAGAAATACTTACAGAATATTTACATGAAACAATAAATGAAATCAACAATAAACTGGATGTAGTTTCAAATGATTTATTACATAAAAAAACGGAGTGTAGTAAGATTGAAAAAGAATATCAAGATAAGAAACAAACATATGAAGTGTTAAAAAGAAATCAATTACAATATAAAAAAGAAGTACAACAATTAATCGATTTATTAAAAGAGAAACTTGCACATCATTATGGAAAAGAAATTGAAGTAAAACCATTATGTGAATATTTGGAAATAAAGGATGAGTCCTGGAGAAATGCAATTGAAGGATATTTAAATACGCAAAGATTTGATATTATCATTGAACCAGAATATTTTGAATATGCATTATTAATATATGATGAATATAAGAATCAAAAAGAAATCTATGGGGTAGGAATTGTTGATGTAGCAAAATTAAATAAGTATCAGGGCATTGAAATAAATGGGACTTTAGCAGAGCAATTAGAGTGTAAAAATACATATGCGAAATGGTATATAAATATGTTACTTGGAAAAGTTCATTGTGTGGATGATGTAAAAGACTTAAGAAAATATTCAGTAGCAATTACACGTTCTACAATGTTATATAAAAATTATACAGTAAAAGCATTAAATCCACATGTGTATAAAAAACCATATATTGGATTAGCAGCAATAAAAATTCAAATGTTGGAATTAGAAAAAGAAATCAATATTTTATCTAATACGATGACTGAATTACGCAAATCTTTAAATGAATTAGAGGAACTACAGATACTTCTTCGATCATCAAAGGCTGATCACATTTTATCTCGTATTTCCATGATTAATGAATATCAATCATTAGCTAAACAAATACAAGATTTGAAAGTAAGATTAGAAAAAATCAAAATTGATGATTCTATATTTGCTTTACAAGAAGAATTTGATGATGTACAAAGAAAATTGAAAAAAGTAAAAAAAGAACAAGAAAATTATCTTGAAGAAATTGGTAATTTAAAAGGAATATTAAGTCAAAAAGAAAGTTTCATTTCAGAAAACAAAGACAAATTGCAATCTATTAAAGAGAAAAATATAACGTATGAAATGGAACATTTTGATGTTTCTAATAAAGCTGATCAAAAACAAGAAGCATATGAAAGAAAATATCATCGTAACTTTAAACAAATGGAAAATGAAATAGGATTAGAAGAGAAAAAATATAATGATCAAATCAATGATAGCAAGAATAAAATGATCGATTTGATGAAGG
>JARHZK010000198.1 GCA_029258245.1 Longicatena sp.
ACGATAGTAATCCTTATCTAAGAGGGCTTTGGTAATTAACAAAGCATCTTCCTTATCACTTTTCACAAATTCTTAGTAGTAATAGGATTGATCAAAGCAACAGTATAACCTGCAGCCAATAAACTACTTTCAATGGCGAAGTAATAATGTTCTGTATCTTCCATACCGATTAAAAGTTCATCTTTTGCATATTTATTAAGTTCTTTATAAAGCTTTTGAAATCCATTTTCATTATTATTGAAGAAAAAAGGATCACATAAAGATTCGCCAGTAGCAGCAGCCATGATATAGACAGCATGTCGATATTTGGCGATGTCGATTCCAACAAGTTTCATAATTATCAGTTCCTTTCTTAAAAACGATTTGTGATTGTGAAATTTGGTCCACTTCAAAGGTATCAAAAACCTGGTGTATTAAGAATTCAAAAGACTCATACAACGAATAATAAATGCGATACGAAGAATTGGTAAGATCCTTTCTGGAAAGTCAAAGCAATAAGGATTAAAATACAAATCCACATTCACAATTCAAATTTTATCGATACCAAACGACTCAGGAAGAAAGGAGAACTGGTATATTAAATTCATTACTTTTTATATGAGTAATAAATTTAATATGCCAAAATGAAATTATATGTGTATATTTTGTAAAATCATTAATAAAGAAATTCCATCTTATTGTATATATGAAGATGATCTTGTAATGGCCTTTTTAGATATATCCCAAGTAACAAAAGGACATACATTAGTTATTCCTAAAAAACATTATAAAAACTTCTTAGAATGTGATAATGAGACATTGTCCCATTTAATGAATATTGCACAGTCATTAGCAAATATGCTTACAGAAAAATTACATGCAAAAGGTATGAATATATTAACTAATGTAAATGAAGTTGCTGGACAAACGGTAGATCACTTTCATGTTCATTTAATCCCTCGATATAACAAGGAAGATGCTTGTATCATTCAATTTAACGAAAGTGAAAAACAAGATTTTGATGATTTAACGAGATTATTAAAAGTAGAAAAAAAGATTAATTAATGTAAATAAGATGACCATTTAAAGTTAATGTTTTACGAGATAGAATAACCTATCTCGTTTTTTATTTATAAATTTAAGAGTTGCTTCCTATATTGTACAAAGTCTAGCCATCTTAGTTTCTCTTTAATTTTTTACTCGTTTGTAGTAACTATATCTTCTTCCAATGTATTGATCACATTTTTTACAAGAATTCGTTTTTCTATTCTAAAATTGATGATATTTCCATTGTACATCCATGAATAAATCAAAATAACTTTATCACCCAAAAATCGAATAAAAAGTATTGTTTTTTAGCTTATAAGACTTCTTCATCATCCACTAGTTTCTAAAAATATTCTAGAGTTTTTTTAACTATATCTTCCTAAAGAAAAGGCTTCTCGAAAGTTAGATTTAAAATCTAGCTTTTGAGAAGCCGGATCATTATTAATTAGTCTTTTTTTCTACTTTATCCTCTATATAAGTTATTTGATATAAATGTCCGTATTTTTCATTAATGACTTTCTCAAAATCTTCTTTTTTAGATAAATCTTTGCTTCCACTATATATTAACTTTTCCCCAAAAACAGATTCTTTTTTTAGAGTTAATGAATTATTAATTTCATTATAATTTACCAAATAATAAATTGTATTTTCCTTTTTATCAGAATCACTAGTTTCTCCTATAGCCCTTATTTGATAGACATCAATAATGCGATCTTTGTGCGAATCCATTTGAGAATCTAAAAATAAACGATATACTCTTTGATAATCTACTAATTGAGGATTAGAATCCATATCAAATACCGAAAAATCTTCATCTAATATTTTCGATATATTCTTTTTAATATATTGCGTACTATTTTGATCAATCTTTTGTAAAAATTCAGGAGTTAATTCATATATACTTTTTAATCGTTCTGGAAGATTTTCTACTGTAATCGTAATTTTTTTATTCACTGGTTGCATATGATATTGTTTAGCTATATCTTGATCATAAAATGCTTCTATACTTATCCGATCCCCATTTTTTAAATTTTTATTTGGAGTTATTTTATAAGTAACCGACTCTAACAATAATTGTTTTCTATTATTGTAGTCAATTTTATTATATGTAGCTTCTGCAACTGCAAAACCACTTTCTCCATAATATTTAACATCAACATCTTTAGTAAGATCAATATTAGTTGTTCTAAAGAAAAATATATAGCAAGTAAAATACAATATAAAAATGATACCTAGTACACATAATGTTGTAATCAATTTACTTTTCATAGCTTCTTTACTAGGTGGATTAAAATGTGCTCTCATGCACTCACCCTTTCTATTTTCATTCTGTATTATATCATTATTCACACAATCTGACTATATAATTGTACTTCACAACTTTATAAATAACACTCAATCAATTTTTCTTTACAAGCTAATTCTACTTCTTTTGTTACAAACAAAGATATATCCTGTCCATATTTTACCATTTCACGAATTACCGAGCTAGATACAAAACTCTGTTCTGGTGAAGAAAATAACAAAATAGTTTCAATATCTTTCGCCATATATTTATTAATACTTGCAATGTCACGCTCATATTCATAATCTTTTACACTACGAACTCCACGTATTATTGCATGAGCACCTTTTTTTCTTGCATAATCAACAGTTAAACACGAATCACTATCCACATTTACATTATCTAATGATTTGCAAGCATGGCGAATAAAATCAAGGCGCTGTTCTATAGAAAAAGTTGATTTCTTTTCAGAATTTTCTAAAATAACTACAATTACTTCATCAAACAATTTACTTGCTCTTTCAATAATATCATAATGTCCATTTGTAATAGGATCAAAACTGCCTGGAAAAATTGCTTTTTTCATTTTAGTTACCTCTTTTTATAATATGTGATACGTGTTATACCATAAATCACATCTTTTACTTGTTCTAAATCGCCATATGTTTGTTGAAATTCATCTTCCTTTAAACTTTCACATACAACATCTGCATTGTCATTTAATAAATTATTTTTTGATAAATACGATAATATAAAATCAATTTGCTGTTGTTTATATGGTGGATCTAAGTATACAAAATCAAATTTCAATTCCAATTCTTTTGCGTGCTGCAATGCTTTTTTAAAATCCATTTTCCAAATATCAATACTATTCTCTACACCTAACATTTTAGCATTTTTTTTCATCGTTGAAATAGCTTTGAAACTAACATCACATAAAATACTATGTTCCATACCACGACTAAGAGCTTCGAATGAAACATTTCCACTACCGCCAAATAAATCTAGCATATTTCCGCCATCAAAATATGGACCAATTCTTGAAAAAACTGCTTCTTTTACTTTATCTAATGTCGGTCTTGTTTTATCACCATCCACCGCATCAATTACTCGTGAACGAAATTTCCCTGCAACAATTCTCATAAATTCAACTCCTTTTTTGTATAAAATCATATTCGAAGGGAATGATATAATTGCAACCAATCTTATGGTTGCTCCCCCAATCTTTGTTTCTCCTCTTCCCTTTCTTAAAGAGCCACTATTTAGTAGCGGCTCTTTTTTTATCTCCTTTTGTTTGCACAGTTCCTTGCCTTCTTATACGTGAAATAACCGATTGTGACATACCAATACAACTCATGATAGCCATCAACGAACTACCACCACTTGAAATAAATAACAATGGGACACCTGTTAATGGAATTAATCCGCTAACTCCTCCAACATTCAACATAAAATGCGCAAATATATATATTGCAGTTCCCATTAAAATTATTTTATATCCCTCGCTTTTTGCTCGAAATGCATAATAAAATAGACGATGTAATATTAAAATATATCCACCTACTACAATCAATAAACCAAAAATTCCGCATTCTTCTACAACAATCGATAATATAAAATCATTATCTGATTGTGTCAAATACCCATATTTTTGAATAGACTCGCCTAGTCCTACACCACTAATACCACCTCTTGCAAATCCATACAACCCATTAATTAACTGATATCCTTGATTCGTTGGATCAACAAATGGATTTATAGCATTATTAAATCTAGTTGAAATATGAGAAAAAATTGGTAATTCTTTAACAAATTTAATTCCAGAAGCACTCATTAAAAATAATAATCCACAACACGCAATCAAGAAAAGAATTTTAGATTTTTTTTGCCTTTTTCTTAAACTTTTATGACTAGGAATTAGAAAACAACCAAACGCAATCAATGTTAAAATAACTAATGTACCTAAATCTGGTTGACATAACAAAATAACTGCAAATACAGTAAAAAAGACTACAGGAATCCTGACGATTTTCCAAAAATCACCGTTATCTTTTCGCACATTTTCTATGTAAACTGCTATAATTATTATCATGAATACTTTCGCAAATTCAGAGGGTTGAATAGTAACTTCTGTAAATCCTAAGCCAATACGAATCCATCCATACGCTCCATAAACTTTTTTAAAAAAGAAAGTTGAAATTAACATAAACGAAATTATAATTCCTACAAACAAAAATTTAGATAAAGGCCAATTCATTCGAAATTTATTGGCAAAAAATGTCATCAAAAAATAACCAATTGCAAAATATACAAATTGTTTCATCATAACAATTGCAATTGTTTTTAATCCGCCCATTTTCCCTGCATTTGTTGAAACAATCATTAATGTTCCAAATGCAATTAAAATCAAAACAGTAGCATGTATAACTACATCATATTTTTTAGGCATTTTTAATGAGGATAGCATTTTTTTAATCATTTATATTCCCCTTTCTTCTTCATGTATATTTAATAATATCATACTATTTTTATTTTTTTAATAATAATTTTGAAAAACACTTCCAATCCTTAATAAAAGCGTTATAATTAAAATTATAAGTAAAGGAGTTTTAATATGACAATTAATTATCAACAAGTAATTAAAGATACAGGCTCAATAATTCGTCAAAAAAGTGCAGATGTAAAGCTTCCTCTATCTGTTGAAGATAAAACATTATTAACCGAAATGCTTACTTATGTACGCGATTCACAAGATGAAGAATTGGCTAAAAAAAATGATTTGCGTCCTGCAGTAGGAATTGCTGCAATCCAACTAGGTATTCCAAAAAAAATGTTAGCAATCGTTGTTCCAAAGGATGAAGAAGAAGATTACGAGTTTGCACTAGTAAATGCTAAAATTATTTCTGAATCTATGCAACGTGCTTATTTAAAGGGTGGAGAAGGATGTCTTTCAGTAGATAATGAACATCCTGGCTATGTTCCAAGAGCTGCAAGAATCAAAGTAAAAGCTTACGATTTACTTCGTGATAAAGAAATAATTATCTCTGCAAGTGATTATTTAGCAATCGTTTTACAACATGAAATTGATCATTTCAGTGGAACACTATTTTATGATCACATTAATAAAGAAAATCCATGGAAAGATATTCCTGATGCAATTGTAATCGAATAGGGGTTGTAACAGTTGAATGATTTTTAATCGTTCGGGTCTGTTAGACCTCTTTTTTTCATATTCCTTAAACTTTAATAATAAAAAAATGCTCATCATTGTAGTTTTCCACAATTTTTGAGCATTATT
>JARHZK010000201.1 GCA_029258245.1 Longicatena sp.
TGTTTTACCATGGTCAACATGACCCATAATTGTAACTACTGGAGGACGAGTGACTAATTTTGTTTCATCTTCCTCTTCTGCATTAATCATTTCTTCAAAATCGTCTTCTTCTATGATAATTTCTTTATGACATTCTACATTAAATTCCATACAAACAAGTTCTACTGTTTCATCATCTAATGTAGAGTTAATCGTTACCATAGTTCCCATCATAAATAATAATTTAATGATTTCACTTGCATTACGATTTAATTTTTCTGCTAATTCTTGAACAGTAACTCCATCTGTATAAGTGATTTCAGTTATTTCAACATGTGCCTGTTGATTACGGTTATTAAAATCCTTTTTCTTGTTATTGTTCTTACGGTTTGAATTTCCTTTTTTGTTTTGTTGTCTTGCCATATAATCACCTAGCCTTTCAAGCAAGCATGAAGTTTTTGTGCAAAACCTCTATCTAATATTGCAACAGACTTCCTATTTTTATCACCTATTGCCATATTTAATTCATCCGAATTCATATATACATAAGGTACATGATAATATAGGCATTTATCTGTCAATTTTTTCTTTCCATTTTCACCCATATCATCTGCAAGAATAATCAAATAAACTTGATTACTTCTCAGTTTCTTTAAAACAATTTCTCCAGTAGCAATTTTTCTTGCTCTTGCAGCAAGTCCTAATGTTCCTATTGCTTTATTCACTAAATAACTCCTTTAGTTTATCATAAATGGAATCTGGAATATCACATTCTAATGATCTTGCTAATGATTTCTTTTTCATTGCAATTTCAACCGCAGCTATGCTACGTTTTAAATATGCGCCACGGCCATTCTTTTTCCCAGTTTCATCAATTTCCACTGTACCTTCTGGTGTACGAACAATTCGAATTAATTCTTTTTTTGGAAGACTTTCCATTGTTGCCACGCATTTTCGCATTGGTATTTTTTTCATAAAAGTCCCTCCTTACATTTATTCTTCGTAATATTTATCGTATTCATCAAAATCTATATCATCATGAATCCAGTCGTTTTCTTCTTCTTCAATTTGTGCACGCTCAATTTCTTCTAATTCTTCATCAGAATAAATTGGCTTCAAATCGTAATCTTTTTTATTTAAATCAAATGTAGGTTTACGACGTTCTTCTTTTTCTTCTGATTTCTTTGTGTGTGATTTTAATACTTTTTCATCTTGTTTCGTACTTGCATCTGCCAAAGTTTCAAATTTAGATGTAAATTCCTGTTTTTCTTTAAGATTTACGCCTTCGCTACGTTTTTCTTTTGCGATACGAGCAGCTCTTTCTAATTCAGATTCTTCTTTTTCTTCAACCACTGGCTGGTTATCCTCAACAATTGTTTCCTCAATTTCTTCATTTAATGTTTCTAATGCATCTTCATTGAATTCAACACCAACTTCATCTAATGTTACTGCTTCTTCATTCGCTGTTTCTTGGAATTTTTCTTGCTGAGCAATCATTTTTGCTTCTTCTTGTGCAGCTAAGAATTCTTCATGTTGTTTCATAGCGATTGCTTTCCAATCAACGCCTAATTCATTTACATCGCTTTCTGATTTGATGTCAATTTTACTTCCAGTAAGTTTAACTGCCAAACGTGCATTTTTACCACGTTTACCAATTGCTAAAGACAATTGATGATCTGGTACAATTACTAATAATCCACCTTTACGTTCTTCATTTGGAATAACAGCTAATACTTCTGCAGGAGATAATGCATTTTTAATCAATTCAGTGACATCTTCACTCCATTCAAAAATATCAATTTTTTCTCCACCAAGTTCGTTAATAACAACTTGTACACGTTGCCCACGAGGACCAATACATGCACCAATTGGATCAATATTTTCATTATGAGAGTAAACCGCCATTTTTGTGCGTTCACCAGCTTCACGAGCAATTGCTTTAATTTCAATTACACCATTGAAAATTTCAGGAACTTCTTTTTCAAATAAACGTTTTACCAATGTTGCTTCTGCACGAGAAACGATTACTTGCGCACCTTTTGTTTCTTTATTAACTTCTTTAATTACCACGCGGATACGATCTCCTTCGTGATAATGTTCATTAGGAATTTGTTGATTTCTTGGCATTAATGCCATTGTTTTCCCAATATTTACAATACAGAATTTTTCTTCAACAGATTCTAAAGTACCAACAATCATCTCATCAACTTTGTCACAATATTCTTCGTATACAACTAATTTTTCAGCTTCACGAATCTTTTGTTTCATGACATTTTTAGCTAAAATAACAGCAGCTCTACCGAAAGAAGCAATGTCAACTTCTTCTTCAACAACACCATCTAATTCTAAACTTTGATCAATTTTTTTAGCATCTTCTAATGAAATTTCTAATTCATCATCTTCTACTTCTTCTACAATTTTGCGTTGTTGATAAACTTTAATAGCTCCTGTTTTTTCATTAATATCTACACGTACAAGTGCATCTGGAATTTCAATATGTTTACGAAATGCTTTGCTTAATGCTTCTTGCAATGCTTCAACAACAATATCTTGAGACAATTTACGATCACTTTCGATTGCCTGCATGGCTTTCATAAAATCTTTTAGTTTCATTTTCTTTTTCCCTTCTTAATTAAATCTTTACACTCAAACGAATTCGTGCAATGTTATCAGCAGAAATTGAAATTTTTCTTTTTACTGCTTTGTCCATATATTCAATAGTAGCTTCTTTGTTTTCATATGCTCTTAAATATCCCTTTACAGCATCCATTCCTGATTTGGGATCTTTTAATTTCACATAAACAA
>JARHZK010000207.1 GCA_029258245.1 Longicatena sp.
CTTCAAACATGTTAACCCATCTTCCTACTTTTGCATCAAATCCATAGTTTTCTTCTGCAACTTTTTGTTTTTCAACAATTTCTTCTGCATTATATCCTGCATTTTCAGCAATTTGTTCAATTGGTGCGAGTAAAGCATCCATAACTACCTTAATACCTTTTTGAACATCAACTACTTCAGATTTCAAATTATCTTTCAAAGCAGTATACGCTTCAACTAACGCTGCACCACCACCAATTACAATACCTTCAGATACAGCAGCTCGTGTAGCATTCAATGCATCTTCAATACGTAATTTCTTTTCTTTTAATTCACTTTCTGTAGTAGCTCCTACTTTAATAATTGCTACTCCATTGCTTAATTTTCCTAATCTTTCAGCATAGCGTTTTTTATCATAATCATTTTTACAATTTTCCATTTGAGCAGTAATTTCATTAACTCTATTTTCAATTTCTTCTTTATTACCATTACCACCAATCATAGTGGTATTATCTTTCGTAACGACAGCTTTTTTAACGCTTCCTAATTCTTCTAAAGTCATATTTTTCAATTCCATATTTAAATCTTTAGAATAGAATGTTGCACCTGTTAAAATTGCAATATCTTGTAATATATCTTTTTGATTATCACCAAATCCAGGTGCTTTTGTTGCAACTACATTAAATGTTCCACGTAATTTATTAACTACCAATGTAGAAGTAACTTCATTTTCAACATCATCTGCAATAATTAATAATGGTTTATTTGTTTGAACAATCTGTTCTAACAATGGTAAAATTTCTTGAATATTATTAATTTTTTGATCTGTTACCATAACATATGCATTTTCTAAAATAGCTTCCATTTTCTCATGATCACTAACCATATAAGGAGATACATATCCTTTATCATATTGCATACCTTCACTTATTTCTAATTCTGTATCAAATCCATTTGATTCATCAACAGAGATAACACCATTTCTTCCAACAGTATCCATTGCTTTTGCAATAATATTACCGATTTCTTTATTACCACTTGAAATAGCTGCAACACTTGCGATATCTGCACTTGTTTCTACTTTATGACTCTTTTCTAAGATATGCTTTGCTACTTCCCTACTAGCATATTCAATACCTTCACGCATCAATACAGGATTTGCTCCTTTTTCAACCTGATTCAATCCTTGTGAAATCATACTTTGTGCCAAGATTGTTGCAGTTGTTGTTCCATCACCTGCAGTATCATTTGTTTTATTAGCAACTTCATATACTAATTTAGCACCCATGTTTTCAAATTTATCTTCCAATTCAATTTCTTTTGCAATGGATACTCCATCATTTGTAATTAATGGTGATCCATAATCTTTTTCTAATACAACATTTCTTCCTTTAGGTCCAAGTGTTACACGTACAGCATCCGCTAACACATTGACTCCTGAAAGCATTGCTTTTCTAACATCTTTTGAGAAACGAACTTCTTTTGCCATATTTATAACCTCCTATATTTATATTAATCTAAAATAGCTAAGATATCTTTATCTTCTACAATAATATATTCATCTTCATCTAATTTAACATCCGTTCCTGAATATTCTTTATAGACAACTTTATCGTTTAATTCAAGATTTGTTTCCGTCTCAGGTCCAATAGCTACAACAGTAGCATAGCTAGGTTTGTTTTTGTTATTATCGGTAAGGATAATCCCACTAGCAGTTTTTGATTCCTTTTCTGCTTTTTCTTTTTTTAAAATCACATTCTTGTGTAATGGTTTTAACATATAAGATTCCTCCTTTGTTTTTAGCACTCTACCATCTTGTTTGCTAACACTATCTATTATACTCGTTTTTAGCACTTTGACAAGAAGATTGCTAATTTTTTTATTTTTAATTTTTTTATAAAAAAATAGTGTATGATTTTAATCATACACTATTGCATTATTTACTATATGCATCATCATTTAAAGTTAATTTGAAATGTTTTAAAAATAGTGAAATTTCATCTTTTACTTCATTAGCTTTTACATATTTAATATTTTGCCGCTTCCAAGTTTTCTTAACAATTTCACTATTAGGAACACCTATTTTTTCAGGTGTCATAGTTTCAACTGCTTTTTTAATTGAATTTTTCTCTTTTAAAGCAGTTTCGTTTGCAAATTTAGCTGCTTCTTCCACATATGGTTTTACTTTATCTTCGCAACCTTTTTTTATAAATAATGCTGCTTGTGGATACCCTACACGACCTGTATTATTCTTAATTTTGTATTCTTTTTGCAAGTCTTTCAATATTTTAAGTTCAATTCCTTTTTCTTTTGCTTTTGCAATCGTTGCTGTTACAGCAGGTTCAGCAAGCAATCCTACATTAGCCTTCTTAGAAATCAACTGTTGTTGAACTTCATTCGCAGATGCAAAATAAGTAATTTCAGGTTGAATTGATTTTACATCCATACTTGACATAAGAATTTTTTGAGGAACAGACTTTTCTCCAAATGCAGCAAACATTCCATCACTTGATAGAGCAGACTCATCCGTTCCGACAATATACAAATTTCCCCATGTTACTACACTATCTAAAATGTACTGACTCTTTCCTTTTGTAATCATTCCAGCACCCAGATTAATTGGTGCAATAATGATGTCATATTCACTATCTTCTTTTGTCATCTCAGCAGATAATACATTTGGTCCATCTACTGTATCAATTGTTACATTTTCATTTTCAGCTAAGCCTAATAATGAGATACTTGGTGCTCCTAATGGAGCTAACACTTTAATTGGTTCATCATCTTTACCTGCACATGCTGTTAAAGTTAATGTCATTGCAATGACAAGTAACCCTTTTAAAAATTTCATAGTGATTTTTCTTTTACCTCCTGATCAATTTTTGCAATAAATTCTTCAATTGGCATTGTTACAGAATCCTTGCTTTGTGCTCGTCTAACTGTTACTGTTCCATTTTCTACTTCTCCATCTCCAATTACTAATTGATATGGAATTTTTGCTAATTGAGCTTCACGAATACGATATCCTAATTTTTCATTTCTTGTATCAGCTTTGCATCTGAATCCCAAAGAAAGTAATTTTTCATTAATTGCATTTGCTGCTTCCACATGTTTTTCATAGTGAACAGGAACCACCATTACCTGTGTTGGCGCTAACCATGTTGGAAAATGTCCTGCATAATGTTCAATTAAAATACCAATAAAACGTTCAATAGATCCAAAAATTACACGATGCAACATAACTGGGCGAGCTTTAGAACCATCTTTTTCAATATATGTTAAATCAAATCTTTCTGGTAAGTTCATATCCAATTGAATAGTTCCACATTGCCATTCTCTTCCTAAAGAATCTTTAATATGGAAATCTAATTTTGGACCATAAAAAGCACCATCTCCAGGATTTACTTTATAATCTTTTCCAGCATGAACACAAGCATCAGCTAAAGCTTTTTCACTCTGTTCCCAAATTGCTAAATCACCAATATATTTTTTTTCTGGACGTGTAGATAATTCGATTCGATAAGATAATCCAAAAATAGAATATACACGATCAATGAAATTAATTAACTCTTTAACCTCACTTTCAATTTGATCTGGTCTCATGAAGATATGTGCATCATCTTGTGTAAATGTACGCACACGGAATAATCCATTTAAAGCCCCACTAGCTTCATGACGGTGAACTTGTCCTAATTCACCCATACGTAGTGGTAAATCTTTATAAGAATGCAAACTATTCTTAAACACTAATAATGATCCTGGGCAATTCATTGGTTTAATCGCAAATTCACGATCATCTACCAATGTAGTATACATATTTTCTTTATAATTTTCCCAGTGACCACTTGTTTCCCATAATTCTTTACTCATCATAATTGGAGTTTTAATGAATTGATAGTGTTCTTTTGTATGTTCTTCATACCAGAAATTTTCTAATAAATTACGTACAATCATCCCGTTTGGTAAGAAGAAAGGCATACCTGGAGCATATTCACTCATCATAAATAAGCCCATTTCTCTACCAATTTTTTTATGATCACGTTTTTTTGCTTCTTCAAGTAAATTCAAATGTTCTTCTAATTCTTCTTTTGTAGGATAGCAAACTCCATAAATACGTTGTAACATTTTATTGTTTGCGTCACCTTTCCAATAAGCACCTGAATGTTTTAATAATTTAAAGTTTTTTAATAATTTTACAGATTCAACATGAGGTCCACGGCATAAGTCCATAAATTCCCCTTGTTGATAACAAGTAATATTACCATCCTCTAAATCTTGAATTAAATCGATTTTATATGGATCATCTTTAAACATCTCTAGAGCTTCAGTTTTTGTAATTTCTTTACGAACAATTCTTTTCCCATCTTTCGCAATTTTTTTCATTTCTTTCTCAATTTTCGGTAAATCTTCATCTTTAATTACTTCATCACCCAAATCAATATCATAATAAAAACCATCGCTAATTACTGGACCAACCCAAAATTTTGCTTGTGGGTAAAGTCTTTTTACCGCTTGTGCTAACATATGAGCACAAGAGTGATTCATCATACTTAGTTGTTCATTTTCTTTAATATCTATCATACAATACCTCCTATAAATAAAAAAAGACTGTATCTCAAAAGGACGTCAGTCTTATACGCGGTACCACCTTTATTCCCTATAAAATAAATATAGGACACTCAAAACATTTAACGCATGCAATACGGCACACCTTTTCAGGGGCAACTCAAAGGTAGTAAAAATAAATTCCTACGAAGAACTTCCGCCAACCGTTCTACTCTCTATATTCAAATATTTATTTTCTTGTCCTCATCATCGTCTATCACACTATTTATACACTATTAGATATAGATTGTCAATAATATTGCCTATTTCAATAAAAGTTATATTTCATACTTTTTGCCAATAACATTATATCACACTTTTATTTGCATAAAACTTGCAATTTTATAGAAATAAAAGGTATGCAGCACATACCTTTTCCTAAATTATTTAACTTCAATAATTTTCATTGTATTTGTTGAACCTGTACCAACAGGGTATCCAGCAACTAAAATAATAATTTCACCTGGTTTAATGCCATGTTCTTTTGCAATAGCACGAGCAACTTCGCATTCATTATTTTGGTTATGTACAGTTTCAGATAGAACTGTTGAAACTCCCCAGTTTAAAGCCAATGAACGTTGTGTTACTTCATCAAATGTAACTGCAATAACTGGTGCTTTTGAACGGAATTTTGAAATACGACGTGCTGTAGTTCCGCTTTGAGTAAATGCGATAACTGCCGCAACATCTAACGCCATAGCTGTGTCTGCAACTGAAATAGCAATTGCATCATTTTTAGTTCTTTGTGAAGTTTTAATTGCATTTTTCAAACGTTCTGCATAAGGAATCATTTGTTTTTCCATTGCTAATGCAATACGATCCATAGTTTGAACGGCTTCTAATGGATATAAACCCGCTGCAGATTCACCACTTAACATAATTGCATCTGTACCATCAATAATAGCATTTGCAACATCACTTGCTTCCGCACGAGTTGGACGTGGATTTCCTTGCATACTTTCTAACATATGAGTAGCTGTAATAACAGGTTTACCCATTTCGTTCGCTGTTCTAATAATTTTCTTTTGATAGATTGGAACTAATTCAAATGAAACATCAACACCTAAATCACCACGAGCAACCATAACTCCATCTGCAACATCTAAAATATCTCTTAGATTATCGAAACCTTCTTGATTTTCAATCTTAGGTATAATTTGAATATTTGATTTGCCTTCTTCACGAAGAATTTTACGGATAGCCAAAACATCTTCTTTTCTTCTTGTAAATGAAGATGCAATATAATCTACCCCCATTTTACATCCAAAACGGATATCGGCATCATCTTTTTCAGAGATAAATGGCATACTTAAACGCACTCCTGGAACATTACATCCTTTTCTACTTTTTAATGTATGAGGATTTTCAATACGACATTTTAACTCTCCGTCTTTTTTATCAACAATAGTTAAGCGACATTTTCCATCATCCACTAAAATTGTTCCATTTATTTCTACATCATCAAATACTTCAGGACATTGCACATGAAATTTATCATGAGTTCCTAACATTTTTTCACGAGTTAATGTAACAATTTCCCCAGCTTCGTATGTTTCTGAACCATTTTCGAAATCCCCTAAGCGAATTTCAGGACCTTTTGTATCAAGTAAAATAGCAATATTTTTCCCTGTTTCTTTTGCTACTTCACGAATTGTATCAATTCGTTTGCCATGTTCTTCGTAATCACCATGTGAAAAATTTAAACGGCAAATATTCATTCCGTTCTCTACTAATTTTTTTAACATTTCTTTGCTTTCAGAAGCTGGCCCAATTGTACAAATAATTTTTGTTTTTCTATTTTCTATCATACTAATATTCCTTTCCTCGATAACCTATCCTTATAATTTCTTTATACCAATCGTTCAAATAAATTTTGCATTTTCTTACGAGATTCTCTTGGCATACTTAATGCTTCTTCAATTGGGACAGAAATAATTTGATTATCTCTAATACTTACGCATTGTCCTCCAATGCCTTGCATTAATAAATCAACTGCTTTTTCTCCCATTCTACTTGCTAAAACACGATCTGTAGGAGTTGGTGAACCTCCTCGTTGAACATGTCCTAAAATTGTAGCTCTTCCAGAAAATCCTGTATTTAAACTTACTTTTTTTGCAAATTGATGAACATCTGTAATTTTTTCAGAAATCACAACGATTGCCTGACGTTTCTTTTTAATTAAATCTAAATCACGTAATCTTTCTAATACTTCGCCTTCCTCAAAACCTGTCGCAGAAGTAATTACAATTTCAGCTCCACAAGCTATACCTGCCCATATTGCTAAGTCTCCACAACGATTCCCCATAACCTCAACAATGGAACAACGATGATGTGAACTTGATGTATCTCTTAACTTATCCACAGCATCAACAATTGTTGTCAAGGCTGTATCAAATCCAATTGTAAAATCAGTACTTGTAATATCATTATCAATTGTACCTGGTAATCCAATACAATTGATTCCCATTTCAGTCAAAGCTAGAGCTCCGCGATATGAACCATCACCACCGATTACAACAATTGCTTCAATCCCACGTTTTTTTAACTGTTGTACAGCTTTTGCACGAACCTCTGGATCTTTAAATTCCGGTAATCTTGCAGAACCTAAAATTGTCCCACCACGATCAATAATTTCACCTACACTAGCTTTGGTTAACGGTTCAATATAACCTTCAACCATTCCCTTATATCCATCATAAATACCAAAAACTTCGAGTCCGCTATTCAATGCAACTCTTGTGACGGCGCGAATTGCTGCATTCATCCCTGGTGCATCTCCACCAGAAGTTAAAACACCTATGCGTTTTACCATATAAATTCCTCCATTCACGTTAATAATAATACCATTATCTTACAATTTTTACTAGTTTTATTTTCGTCTAGAATTGCCTTTTATAAAATTTTCACAAGATAATGCCAAAATACGTTCTAAAACACGTTCTGCAGCCATTGGTTCCATTTGTTTTCCATTCGCAACAGTCAGTTTTTCTTTCAATTCCCCCATACGATAGTTACTAGTAAAAAATGTAATTTTTTTATTTTCCATTCTTTGATCTAATAGTGGTAATAGAATATCATCACGACTCCATGGAGTCACGCTTTCTCCACCAATATCATCAAATACCAAAACATCTACATTTGCAACTTTTCGTAGTTTTTCTTCCATTGCAGAAGAATCGTGAAACATCATCTTCAAATCAGATATTAATTTAGGAACGTTGACAAACGCCACTTTTCTATTTTTTTTAGCATAATAATTACATATACCTGCAGCAAGATAACTTTTTCCTGCTCCTGGCTTTCCCCATAAGTATAACCCTTTTTTTGATTCATTATCCATAATCGTCTGTAATACTTGCATTACAGACGATTTATATTCAATACTTTCATTTTTTAAATCTAATTTTGCTAAATCAACAAGTAAATATGATTTTGGCATATCCATTTCTCGATATTGCTTTTCATGTGCATATATTTTATTTTCTTTAGTTAAATACTTACATGGTTTTATAATATTTTGTAACATCCCATCCAAATATAATTCTAAACGATTTCCTTTCATAGGTTGTATGCAAAATTCGATTCCTTGACAGTGTTCGCATTTATGCATAATGTCTGCATAATCCTTAAATCGTCCACTATGTTCATAAATAAACGAATCCTCTACATGATTCAATTTTTTCCACTCTTGAACATACGGGTCTTTTAATAATTTTGTAACTAATTTCTCTTTTTCCTTTTTTTGTTCATCACTTAACGGAAAAGAAAATCTTACCATATCCATTAACTTTCACCTCTCAATCGCCTCATCATTTCTTCTAATTCTTTCTCATCGACTATTTTATCTTCACGTTCAATACTTTCTGGATGATCAAACCATTCTGGCAATTCTGCTTTTTTAATCTTATTCTGTTTTGGTTTTTCGTTCTTTATGTGCTCCATTGCTTTTTCACTTGTATCAATCTGTAATCGAACCCATTCACTTGCTATCTTTTCAACATAAGATTTCGTAAACTTTTGATTTGTTTTTTCAAGTACATATTCTATTAATACATTCACAACTTCTGGTTTCATTTTAAAATCTGTAATTAATGTTTCAATTAAATATTTATCTCCTTTGGATACATCAATTCCATGTTGTTTTTGTTTCATAAATACTACTGGAGGCAATCCATATGGATTCTCTTTATTCATAGATACTTCAATACTACGTTTTGCAGATCGAACTTTTCTCTTTAGTCTTTCTTCATTTAACGTATTATCCTTTAAATCCATACTTTGTGACACATATTTTCTCATATCTGATTCCGATATTCCATGAATTGTCGCAAGCTCCCCTATTAACTGCAAATTTTTCTGTGTTCTACATGAATTTGGAAAAAGCGTTAATGAATATCCCGTTAAGAATTTATCAAAATTAAAACTTAATGGAATTTCCGAACTACCGCTTATTAATTCTTCATTTGGTTTTAATTTTTGAAATCTTTCTTCTTCTTTATCTTCCCATGTTTCTTTTAGAATGTTTTCAAATGGCATTGTAATTTCTTGAAAATTTTCTTTACTATCAATTTCATGTGCAAAGCTTAACTTAGTAAATTCATATACTTGTTTTCCCAGTTTTTTCAAATATAATCGTCCAAAAACTTCATGACGAAGAAAATCACTTCCTAACTTTGGCATATATACTTGATAAATATAACTATTTTCAATTGCATTATAAAATGTTTTCACTAATAAATATTGTTCTAAAATATTTCTACTCTTAACAAGCATTTCTTTACTTAAACCACTGATTTTTTCAATAAGAAGGTGATTTCGTATTTTTTGATTTCTTGTTCCAATTGCTAAAAAAGTTTGATATAAAATAAAAGCCTCTGTTCCAAGCAATGGATAATATAACATTGTAAAAGATGCTAAACGTTCTTGGGTCATTTCTCCAATAATTTCTATTTTACATTTTTCAGAACTTTGCAAATATTTCACCCCCTATATGTTTTCAATATATCACGAATACTACTTTTAAAATTTTCTCTATCTGAATTATTATATAAAACAACATCTGCTCTTGCTTCTTTTTCCTTTAACGGCATTTGATGTGCCAATCTACGCTTTGCTTCGTCCTTTGATATATTTCGATATTTTTCTAATCTATCTAATAAAATATCTTCTTTACTACTTACAACCCATATTTTATCAAAAAAAGATTCCCACTGTACTTCAAATAACAAAGGTACTTCTACAACAATAAGTTCCTCATCTTTATGCTTTTGAATTTCTAATTTTATTTTTTGTTTAATCAATGGATGGAGTATAGCTTCTGCAATCTTCTTATTTTCCATATTAGAAAATATAAGATTACTCATCTTTTTTTTATCAATATCATTATTTTCATCTAGTAAAAAATCTCCAAAAGTTTGAATTAATTCACAGTATCCTTCTTCTTTTTGTTGCAATAACTGTGCATTTATTTGATCACAATCAAGAACTGTAATTCCTTCTTCTTTTAATATTTTAATAGCAGTTGATTTCCCTGCACCCATAATTCCTGTTAATCCAATTGTTTTCATTTCTTTCGTTGGCATGTAGGACAATAATAAGTTCCTCTAGTTGCAACTGTAATCTTTTTTATTTCGTCCCCACATACACAACACTTCTCTCCTTTTTTAGCGTGTACTTTTAATTTTAATTGAAATCTCCCATCAACTCCTAAACTTGATGTATAAGAGCGGATAGTCGTCCCTCCATATGCAATCGCTCCTTGCATAATTCTTCTTGTTTCTATTAATAATTTTGTAAAATCTTTTTTTCTAAAATGATAAATTTTAGTTTCTGGATGCATACACATCGCAAAACAAATTTCATCTGCATAAATATTTCCAATTCCTGCAATAACACTTTGATCTAATAAAGCTTGTTTTAATGTTATCTTCCTTGAGTGAAGCTT
>JARHZK010000220.1 GCA_029258245.1 Longicatena sp.
AATAGGAAATAATTTGATATAACAAATAATAAATTATTACTATAATAAATACAGGTGATAATTATGAAAGATAAAATAAAACTATATAAACAAAAAAAGCACATTCATTTTCTTTGCTCTGTTGCAATGATTATTCTTAGTGCGTTCTTACAAGTATACGTGATTCAGGTATTTATGAATCCATGCAATCTACTTTCTAGTGGTTTTACAGGTGTTTCCATTTTAATTAATAAAATTACGAATCTATTCGGATATAATTTTTCAGTTTCTTTTGGAATCTTACTCTTAAATATTCCAGCAGCCTTACTATGTTATAAGGGTTTATCAAAAAGATTTACTTTTTTAAGCTGTCTACAATTTATATTAGTATCACTATTTTTGCAATGTTTACAGTTTGATTCATTCTTTGACGATTTAACTCTTAATGTATTATTTGGCGGTTTCTTATATGGCGTATCCATCGTATTATCTTTAAAAGCAGATGGTTCCACAGGTGGTGTAGATTTTATCACATTGTATGTTTCAAACAAGATTCATAAAAGTACTTGGAATTATGTATTTTTATTCAATGCCTCAATGCTTGTTATATTTGGTGCTATTTTTGGATGGGTGAACGCCGGATATTCAATTATATTTCAATTTATTTCTACACAAACAATATCTTATTTTTATAACCGATACGAACAAGTTACTTTGGAAATAACTACAACAGACCCTAAAAAAATAACCGATGCCTTTATAAAGAATTCAAAACATGGAATGAGCGTTATTAGTGCCTATGGTGCATATAGTAAAAAGCCATTCTATATATGTAAAACAGTTATTAGTAGCTATGAAGAATCTGAAGTTATCAATTGTATATTAGACGTTGCACCTGATGTTATTATTAATTGTTATAAGACAAATCATTTTTATGGTAATTTTTATCATAAACCAATCGAATAAATTCAATTTAAAATTGTATTAGAAAAACTATTAAATAACAGATGATTTTAGGTTTAAATACTTATAAATCATCTGTTTTTAGAAAATAAAAAAGATTCAAGAAAATAATTTTCATTGAATCTTTTTTATTTTATTTTACTTTTGCATCAATTGTATTATCTTTAACAACAACATCATGTGCTCCACCTTCTACAATGCTTGTAGAAGATACTAATGTTATTTTTGCTTTTGCTTGTAATTCTGGAATTGTTAAAGCTCCACAGTTACACATTGTATGTTTTACTTTACTTAATGTCAAATCAACATTATCTTTTAATGCCCCAGCATATGGCACATAAGAATCAACACCTTCAACAAATGAAAGTTTTTTGCTTCCACCCATATCATAACGTTGCCAGTTACGTGCTCTTGCACTTCCTTCACCCCAGTACTCTTTCATATACGTACCGTTAATTGTAACTTTTTTTGTTGGTGATTCTTCAAAACGAGAGAAATAACGTCCTAACATTACAAAATCTGCTCCCATTGCTAAAGCTAATGTGATGTGATAATCATGTACAATTCCACCATCACTACAAATTGGAATATAAATACCTGTTTCTTTATAATATTCATCACGAGCTTTTGCTACTTCAATTGTTGCAGTTGCTTGTCCTCGACCAATTCCTTTTTGTTCACGAGTGATACAAATACTTCCACCACCGATTCCGATTTTAATGAAATCTGCTCCAGCTTCTGCTAAGAAACGGAATCCTTCTGCATCAACAACATTTCCAGCACCCACCTTAACACTATCTCCGTATTTTTCACGAATCCATTTTAAAGTAATTGCTTGCCATTCACTAAATCCTTCACTAGAGTCAATACATAATACATCTGCTCCAGCTTCTACCAATGCAGGGACACGAGTTTCATAGTCTCTTGTATTAATACCAGCACCTACTAAGTAACGTTTTTGATCATCTAATAATTCATTTGGATGTTCTTTATGTGAATCGTAATCTTTACGGAATACAAAAGCTTTTAAATGTTGCTCATCATCGATAATTGGTAATTGATTTAATTTATGATCCCAAATTAAATCATTTGCTTCTTTTAAGTTAATTCCATCTTTTCCAACAATTAATTTTTCAAATGGAGTCATGAATTCACTTACTTTTGTAGATGGATCCATGCGAGACACACGATAATCACGGCTCGTGATAATTCCTAATAATTTTCCTTCTGCAGTTCCATCTTCTGTAACTGCCATAGTTGCATGCCCTGTTTCTTCTTTTAATGCTAATACTTCTTCCAATGTAGCATCTGGACGAATATTAGAATCACTATATACAAAACCTGCTTTTGTCATTTTAACACGTCTTACCATTGCAGCTTCATCTTCTACTGTTTGAGATCCGTAAATAAAAGACAGACCTCCTTCTCTAGCTAAAGCACATGCCATTCGTTCTCCTGAAACGGATTGCATAATTGCTGATACCATTGGAATGTTCAATGATAATGCAGGCTCTTCTCCTTTTTTAAATTTCACAAGTGGAGTTTTTAGTGAAACTTTCGTAGGAATACATTCAGAACTAGAATATCCTGGTACAATTAAATATTCACTGAATGTACGTGATGGTTCTTCAAAAAAATATGCCATAATTTATATCTCCTTCTCTTTCTTCAATCAATAAACTTTTACTCTTTCTTAAAATTTATGGTTGATTTTTATTTATTATAATGATATTACTTTTTTTAGTCAACATACAAATGAAAATTTTTTCATTTTCATAATCATAAATTTATATTACATCCCACATCTTTTCGATTAAAATCATGTAAAAGTGCATAGGATAAACATTTCAACCCTCCATGACACATATAGGAATGTTCACATTTACAGCATTCATCAGGAATTTTTTGGAATCGTAATTCTTTTAAAATAGGATGATTCATATACAATTCATACATATCATCTTGCAACACATTGCCAATATAAATAGGCATTCTACGACATGGAACCAAATCCCCATTTTCCATTACTGTAACTAAAGTGTCGCCAGCAGTACATCCATAGGCAAAATCATTTGTCATTAAAAATTGTAATGCACGATTCATAGATACATTCGTATGACTTCGTTGTTTTATTAATTTCAACTTTTCTTTATACATAATCTCAAGATATTCTTGTGTTTCTCTTGTATTAAGTACATTTTTTTGATCTTCTTTATTTCCTAATGGAATATAGCGATCTGACCAAACATTATTCACACCATGTCTTCTTGCATACCAAACGACTTTATGAAATTCTTTATAGTTCATTTTACTTGCGGTAAATGAAATTGAAGTATAAATATCATTTTTCTTTAAATAATGGATTCCTTTTGCAATTTTTCGATATGTTCCTTTTCCGCGAATAGCATCATTTGTTTTTCTTCCACCCTCTAAGCTTACTTGAACATAATATGGATTATAGCTACTTATTTTTTTTGCTATTTCATCAGTTATTAATGTTCCATTTGTTAATATGGAAAAGGATATATTTTCTTCATCCTTTTTGATTAAATCTAGTATTCTAAACAAGTAGGGATTACACAATGGTTCTCCACCAGTAATATTAATATGACCTTTCATATTTAATTTATTTAATAAATCTTTAAACTGATTATAAATCAACTCTAATTGTTCATAAGGCAATTGTACTGGTATATGATCTTCTTGGTAACAATGGAGACATTTTAAATTACAAGTTTCACTCAGATGCCATTGCATAATGAATCTTTCTACCAAGATCCTCCACCTCCACAAGAAGAGCAACCTCCACCTCTAGATGAACCACCTCCACAAGAAGAGCAACTTCTAGAAGAACTGCTTGATGTTGGACGAGGATGTTCAACACTACTATAAATTAAATAATAAGATCGATCATTCGCATAATCAAAATTCCCCATATCCATTTTAGGAACTTGAATGTTCTCGAATTTTTCTATCCATTTTTTCGAAATATTCAACACATAGGTATAAGGCAAAATATCATAAAAATACGTTGGATTTTCTAGAACCATTTGTTCCAATTTATCTTTCTCTACTTTTTCTAAGAAATCTTTAAATCCTTGAATTCTTGCGATAATTTCTTCTCCATATTGCGTTTTTCTCTTCATCAAAATAGTAAAAATTAAATTAATAAAAATACAGCTAAATGAAATCCAATATAAAACATTCCAATTGGGATTCATATCTTCGATAATAAAATAACTCATAATATTCAATACAACAATAAGTATCGTAATAAAAATAGAAATATACATTTTCTTTGTAGCTACTTTATCAACTACCAAATCCTTCACTGTTGTTTTTAGTTTATCTTCTACTTTTTCAAAAGCTTGATAAAGTGTTTTATGTTCGCTTACAATAATACAATTTTTGTTAGTAAATAATTTGCTATATACAATTCTTTCTAATTCACTCAAAGGTTTTAATAAAGATTTTTGCTGTTTATATTCTAACCATTTTTCATGATAAGACTGGTTTTCCTCTTCATATTCCATACGTAATTTTTCTAAATCTTGATATCTTGTTTGATCATTATCATTTACAATTTCAATATATCCGCCATTCACCAATTCATCAGATACTGTTAAAAACTTTTTAATATTTGATTTTAGTTTTTTACAATCATTTTTACTAAATAAAAATTGCATCATAGATTTTGCATCTTTTGATAAAGTACTATCTTCATCTTTTAACTTTTGAATTTCTATTTCTCTTTTTGCTACTGTATCATGAAAAGGTTTCACTACTTTTGGTGGACAACATAAATTCGTAATTTGAATTTTTTTATCTTCTAATTCATCAATTTTTATATATCCTTTCGATGCAATTTGGATAATTAGTGCAATTGTTAATTTATTCATTGAATGATTTCCATAAATATACCCTATTTCAGCCGCATTCAGCTTATCCATTGGATAATATTCAACAGTAACTTCTCTTTTAGGAAAGTTTTTCCCATGCTTATACCATGTATAAATCGTATATACCGTTAACAAAATCACTATGAAAATAATCAACAATGAAAACCATCCATAAGTCCAACTACCGCCAACAAAATAGTGTTCTGGTAATTCAATATCAACCGTAAGTGCATGTTCTAATTTTCCATTATAAGAAGAGTAATCAGGTACTTTGCAAACTCCGTCTAGCCAATTATACTCATTTTTACAATATTCATCTTTTTGATATTCCGCATATTTTTTTTGATTAAATTTCGCATCAATTACATTTCCATCGATACTATAATCAACAAATTGAGTAACATCATTTCTACGTTTTTTATCCATATAGAAATGAATATTATACTGATCTAGTTCTTTTGGCATAATAATTTTTACAGAAGCATTTTTGATTTCTGTTCCCCAGTAATCTCCATAAGTATGGAAGATAAATTCATCAAATCCTTTAAACGGATCTTTCCCCATATCATAGGTGTATTGAATTTCATATTTCTTATTGCCTAAAGATACATACGAATTCTTATTTCCGATACGAATTCGATCTTTCTTCTTTACAACATCTAATTCGTATGGGTCATTGATAGACTTCAAATCTAATACGTTGGATTTTCTTTTTATTGTTTTACCATCTTTTCCAGTATATTCTAACCATCTAGGAATAAATCGCACGATTCCATGATGATATTTTTCATTCCAATCAACCGTAATATTTTCTTTCACATTTATTTTGTTATCTTGCTTTACTTCTAAAACCACTTGATAATCTTCAATTGTAAATCCATCAGCAGTTTTAATTGGTTTATCATCATTGCCAAAATAAGAAGCAATACTTCCAAATAATCCAATCAATAGCATAATTGCTAAATAACCATAAAATATATATTTTATAGTTTTTACAATCCCGCTCACTATTCTTTTCATTTAAAATTTACCTTTACATTCTCTCTTTCTTCCGTATTAACTGCAAACATCTCTTTTTTCTCTAAATGCATGCATTTAGCAATTAGATTACTAGGAAACATTTCAACTTTATCATTAAATGCTTTAACAACTGCATTAAAATATTTTCTAGACTGAACAATGTCATTTTCAATTTTTGATAATTCTGTTTGTAATTCAATAAAGTTTTCATTTGCCTTTAAATCTGGATATGATTCGGCTAAAGCCATAAGTTGATTAATTTGTTTACCTAGTAAACTATTTTGATTCATTTTGTCACTCATTGACATTTTTTCATAAGGACAATTTCTTAATTCAACAATTTCTTTTAATGTTGACTGTTCATGCATAGCATATCCCTTTACAGTTTCAACTAAATTTGGCACTAAATCCCATCTTCTTTTTAGATAAACATCCATTGTACTAAATGCTTCTTCAATAGAATTTTTTAATTTAATAAATCGATTGTAAGTAATTAAAATATATAATAACACCAAAATTACAATCCCCACAAAAGTAATACCTAAATAATTCATAAAATCTTCACTCCTTTTTTATTATCATACCTTTTTTTTATTTTTTTTACTATATTATTTAATAAAAATGTAGCAATAATTATTCGATATTCTAAAGTTATATCCCTCCCTTTAGGAATCTCGTAGGATGAAGTAAAGTCTCTTTAAAAGTTATAGCGGAGTGAACTCACCCCGCTATAGTTTAAAACACCGTTATTTCTTGCTACTTTTTTACTTACTCATGTAATTGTTGATATAATTGACAATAAATATCTGCACTTCGTTGCCAACTTACATCTGTATTCATCGCATTACGAACTAACATTTTCCAATCATCCGAACGATTATAATATACATCAATAGCATTATGCATTACTTGTATCATTTCATCAGAGTTATAGTTTGCAAAACTAAAACCATTGCCAGTTTTATCAAACTCATTATACGGAGATACAGTATCTGCTAAACCACCTGTTTCACGTACCAATGGAAGTGTTCCATACCGCATCGAAATTAATTGTGATATACCACATGGTTCAAATAACGAAGGCATTAAGAATAAATCAGACGCTGCGTAAATGCGATGTGCTAAAGAGTCATTATAACCACGATAGAATGCAATTTTCCCTTTATTTCCATCTTCTAATTGCCGCATCTTATCTTCAATACTACTTTCACCACTACCTAAAACAACAAATTGAATTGGCATTGCACAAATTTCTGATAATTTTTCCATCATCAAATAAAATCCTTTTTGCCATGTTAATCGCGATACAACTCCAATCAACATAACATCTGAATCTACTTTTAACCCTAATTCCTTTTGAAGTGTCATTTTGTTTTCTTTTTTTTCTTTTTTTACATTAACTTTATTGTAATGATACGGTATTTCTGGATCTGTCATTGGATTCCACATTTCTGTATCAATCCCATTTGTAATTCCCCACAAATCATATTTACGCATATTCAATACAAGTTCCATATGCTCCCCATATTGTGGGGTAAGAATTTCATTTGCATATGTTGGAGATACAGTTGTAACTTTATCTGCATATAAAATACCCGATTTCATAAAACTAATACCACCATCATATCTTACATTTCCATTATCATAGATACGATAATCTAATCCTAAACAACTATCCAACATTTCTGGTCCAAAATTACCTTGAAATGCCAAATTATGAATTGTATAAACAAAACGAATATTACGATAACGTTCATCAAAACTATGACCTTCTTTACACATTGCAGGCAACATACCTGTATGCCAATCATGACAATGAATAATTTCAGGGAAATAATTTAATTGATTTAGCATTTCAAGAACTGCCTTTTGAAAATATGCAAATCTTTCTCCATCATCTACATATCCATACATCCCATCTCTTTCAAAATAACCTTGATGTTCTACAAAATAAAATTTTACATTTTTGCGCATTGTCGACCAAATATTTACAGGGACTTCCCGATAAGAAATAGATACACTATACTGTGTTTCTAAATGCATTTCATCATGAAATTTTTGTGCAATTTTTAAATACATCGGCATTACTACACAAACTTCATGTCCTTTATTTACTAATTCTTGAGGTAAAGATCCTACCACATCTGCCAATCCACCACTTTTAATAAATGGTAAACCTTCCGATGCAACCATTAATATTCTTGCCATTATATTTTATCATTCCTTTTCACATACAGTGGAGTATCGCTTGTTCCAATAAGTTCTTTTTTACGAACAATTCGTGCTTTTTTATCCACTACTACATTTTCAATATGAACATCTTCTCCAATAAATGCACCTGGAAGAATTACACTATTTTTAATAACCGCTCCTCTTTTAACATTGACCCCACGTCCAATTATACTATTATAAATATTTCCCTCTACTTCACATCCATTTGAAATCATACTGTTTTGTACCGTTACATCGCTATGATATTTTGTTGGACATGAATCATTTGTTCGTGTATAAAATGGCCAATCAGGAGTAAATAAATCCTTTGCTTTTTCTAACTCTAACAACTCAATATTAGAGTTATAATAACTCTTAAAATCATTAATACATGCCACAAATCCTCTATGCTCATAACCGCGAATATCTAATTCTGTACATAAGTCATTTAAAATATCTCGAAACCAATACAACGAAGATACATTGGAAGCTTTTTTTACTAAAGAAATAAATAGTTCTTTACTCATAACATAGGTTTCTAATGAAATTGATTTATGTTCACCATTTCCACGATTTTTTTGAATAGATAGAATCCCATGCTGCTTATTTAACTCAATTGTATCACAGTTAATAAAACTATCTTTTGCATGATCAACTTCTTGATATAGTACCGTAACATCTGCTCCACTTTCAATATGTGCATCGAGCAGTGTACAGAAATCTTGTTTATAAATAATATGTGATGGAGCTAAAATAACATAAGATTGATTGGCTTCCTCAATTGATTGCATATTGAACATATATGAATTAATATCATTATTATAAAAATCAGATTCATCCATATTCTTCGCAGGTAAGATATGAAGTTTCCCTCGTTTCGAGTTGATATTGTAATGACGTCCTGTTCCTAAATGTTCTATTAATGAACGCGGATTTGACTTTACAAATACTTTAATATGATCTACTCCGCTATTACTCATGTTAGAAATAGGAAAATCTACTAAACGATATCTTCCTAAAAATGAAAAAGCCGCAACTGGTCGATAATCTCCCATTCCTTTTACATTTACATTCGCTCCTTCATAATTAATAATTCCAAACGCATTACACATATTATTCCCCCCTCACATTCTTACTGACAAGCTCAATACTCTCACTATCTGCACTACCAACAATTGCACCATCTGCTATACTGACACCTTCCGCGACAATTGCTCGATTGATAATAACATTTTTTCCAACTTCAACATTTGGCATTAATACAGAATCATTCACTTGTGCATTTTCTGCAACCTTCACATTTGTAAAAAGTACTGAATTATTTATTTCACCATTAATTAGGCAACCTTGATTAATGTATGCATTATTAACTTTTCCTTTTGGGCCTATAAAATGTGGTACAGTTGCAACATCTTCTGTATAAATTTTCCAATTTGGATCATTTAAATCTAATTCATTCTTAGAACTCAATAAATCCATATTTGCTTCCCATAAGGAATCCACTGTTCCAACATCTTTCCAATACCCCTTAAATTGGTAAGCGAATAAACGTTTATTACTATTTAATAATGCAGGAATAATATCTTTTCCAAAATCATGATTACTATTTGGATCATCCATATCCGCCACTAACATTTTACGCAATAATTTCCAATTAAAGATATAAATTCCCATAGATGCTAAATTACTCTTTGGCTCTGCTGGCTTTTCTTCAAATTCAATAATACGCCCTGTATCATCCGTATTCATAATCCCAAATCGACTTGCTTCTTTCATTGATACAGGTAATACAGCAATCGTTGCATCTGCATTACACGCTTTATGATATGTCAACATCTTAGAATAATCCATCTTATAAATATGGTCTCCAGATAAAATAAGTATAAATTCTGGATCTTGATTATCAATAAAGTCAATATTTTGAGTAATTGCATCTGCAGTTCCTCGATAGACATCGAACTCTGCTCCATCTTTTTCACGCGGAGGTAATACATAAACACCACTATCTTTCGCATCTAATCCCCATCGTTGCCCTGCAGCAGCATAGGAATTTAATAGAACACTTTCGTATTGGGTTAATACCCCAACAACATTAATATTAGAATTTGCACAGTTACTCAGTGGAAAATCAATAATACGATACTTTCCTCCAAAATATACCGCTGGTTTTGCAATCTTCTTTGTCAAAGCATATAATCGAGTACCTCGACCGCCAGCTAATATCATAGCTAGCATGTTATTTTGTCTCATGTTGAACCCTCCCTTAGGATCTATTACATATTAAGTATATATGTTTTATATGAAAATTTCCAGTTTTTATAGGTCATTTTAACAGAATTCTAATACTTTTGTATGCGTTTACAGATTTATCGATTTTTTTCAACATTTTTATATTAATTTATACAAGATTATACATTGTTAATAGTTTATCAATTGCCATGGTTTCTCTTTCTTTTCCTTCTAATACTTTTATAATTTTTCCCTCATTCATAATAATTGTTTTATTTCCATAGTCTAATGCTTGTTTTAAATTATGAGTAATCATAAGAGTTGTAATATGATTTTTCTTTATAAGTGCATCTGTAATCTGCATCATCTGATCTGCTGCTTTTGGATCTAGTGCTGCAGTATGCTCATCAAGCAATAATAATTTTGGAGTTACAATTGTTGACATCAATAATGTTAATGCCTGTCTTTGTCCTCCAGATAAGGTTTCTACTTGATTGTCTAATCGATTTTCAAGATCAAGTCCTAAAGTTTTTAACTTTTTTATAAATATTTCTTTATCTGCTTTTTTTATTGCTTTGCTTAAAGTTGTTCTTTTTCCACGACTATATGCAAGTCCAAGATTTTCTTCAATAGTCATACTTGGTGCAGTACCTTTCATTGGATCTTGAAACAATCTTCCTATTTCGTTAGCTCTTTTATATTCCGGTAATTTTTGTATTTCTTTTCCATCTAACACAATTTTTCCTGTATCTGTCGCAATACTGCCACTAATCACGTTTAACAATGTACTTTTTCCTGCACCATTACTTCCTAGTATCGTTATGAAATCGCCATCTTCTACATGGATTGATACATGATCTAATGCAACTCTTTCATTCACGGTATTTGAATGAAATGTAACACATATATCTTTTAAATCAAGCATTGTTTTTCCCCCTATTCTTTCTTCTAAGTTGAGGTAACGATATAGCAACAACTACTAAAAATGTAGATAGTAAATTTAAATCACTTGCTTTTACCCCAAACTGTAAAGCTAAAGTTAGTAACAATCGATAACAAATTGCACCAATAATAACCGCAATAAATTGGTCCATCATTTTTGTTTTACGAATAAACGCTTCCCCTACAATAATACTTGCAAGGCCTACTACCATCATTCCTACCCCACCACTTATATCAGCAAAATTTTGATATTATGTAAAAATTCCTCCTGCAAATGCAACAATTGCATTTGCTAAAGCAATGCCTATAAGTTTCATCGTATTTGAATTAATACTATATGCTCGAACCATTGCTTCATTATCACCTGTTGCTCGAATACTCATTCCTAATTGAGACTGTAAAAATGTATATAATACAATTGCTAAAACAATCATTAAAAACAATATAACAACTCCTTTTGAACAAAAAGACCACATTCCTTTAAATGACGAAAATATCGTATTCATTCCAAAAATAGAAATATTTGGTTGTCCCCCCATAATCTTTAAATTCACTGAATATAATGCAGTCATTGTTAAAATTCCTGCAAGTAAAGGTTGAATTTTACATTTTGTTATCAATAGTCCAGTAACAACACCAGCTAAACCACCTGCTAAAAATGCCAAAACAATTCCTAAAAACGGATGATCTATCATACAACATACTGCAGAAACTGCACATCCTGTTGTAAAACTACCATCAACTGTTAAATCTGGAATATTTAATACACGAAATGATAAAAACACTCCAAATGACATAATGGAAAAAAGAATTCCAAGCTCGATTGCATCTTGTATAATTGAGATTGACATACTTTCACCTTCATTTCTTTATCATAACTACATTTTCTTGCTGATTTAAATTTTTAGGCAACTGAATTCCAAGTCTATCTAATGTATCTTCATTTATATATATATTTAAATCATCTTTAAATACTTTTACAGGTATATCAGATACATTTTTCCCTTTTAGAATTTGATCTACCATGTGTGCAGTTTCTTTTCCTAATTCTGTATAATTAATTCCTACCGTTGCAAAACAACCATCACTTACCATCGAATCTGCTCCTGCATATACTGGTATTTTTTTCTTATTTGCTGATTCTACTAATGCTGAAATTGAACTTGCTACTGTATTATCATTCGGAGCAAAAATTGCATCACATTGATTTAATAATACTGAAATTGCACTTTGTATTTCACTAATATTAGTTCCACTTGCTTCTATTAAAGTAAGATTATGTTCTTTACAAAATGCTTTTGCTTTATATAAGTTAGCTACTGAATTAGCTTCTCCACTATTATAAATAAAACCTATTTTTTTCATATTAGGATCAATCTCTAATGCAAGTGATAAAATTTGATCTACTTGAATCTCATCACTTGTCCCCGTTATATTTTTATCAGGATGGGTCAAATCATCAATTAATCCTGATTGAATTGGATCACTTACTGCCGAAAACACAACTGGAATATTTTCACTATAATTTGCTGCGGCAATTGCTGTTGGTGTTGCAATCGCTACAATAACATCACTTTGATTTCCTTCAAACGTAGATAAAATAGAATTTAATGTATTTCTCTGGTTACCTGCATCTTTAAAATCAAATTGGATATTTTCTCCATCTTTATATCCCAATACCTTCATTTCTTCATGAAAACTATCTCTTATTTCATTCAATGATTTATGTTCTACAATTTGTGCAACAGAAACTTTAGGAATATTTTCTTTGCCCTGACATCCTGTAAGAATTCCTGTTACCAAACATGCAACCATACTTAAAGTTAATAATCTTTTCATATAATTTCCTCCTCTAATAAAAAAAATCCATCCCAAAGCCTTTCGACTTCAGGACAGATTGATTCACCTGCGGTACCACCTGATTTGATATTTCCATACCCACTCTTCAAAATGCATTCTACATTTCTAGCTTTTAACGCAAGCATACGTCTTAGATACTAAACTTAACGTTTTTCCCCTCGCCCTTAAAAGTCCATTTATAAAATAGCATTTCTATCCGTTCTCAGCATCCGGACTCTCTGTAAGCGCTCCTTTTATGTTATCTCTTTCTCACTGGTTTATTTAAACTTACAACAATTTTCATAATATGTCAATTGTTTTTTCAAGTTTTTACATGAAATTAATTTCATTTGTGATATGGATTATTGTTAAGAATCATAAAAGAACGATATATTTGTTCTAAAACTAAAACTCTTGTCATTTGATGTGTAAACGTTAAATCTGATAATTTCCATCTCCAATTTGCACGATTTAAAACATTTTTCCCTGGTCCTAATGATCCGGCAATCACAAATGTAATATGACTTGATTGATACGTTTGAATATGTTCTATTTTTTTTGCAAACTCTTCACTATTTACCATTTCTCCCCATAAATCTAATAAGATTACAAATTCTTGATCTTTTATTTTCGAAAGTAAACGTTCCCCTTCTTTTTCTTTTACCATTGCATTTTCTGCTTCACTATTGGACTGTGGTGCAACTTCATCATTTACTTCAATAATTTCCAATTTTGTAAAAGGTTTTAATCGTTTTTCATATTCTGCAATTTGTGCCTTTACAAACTTTTCTTTTATTTTCCCTACCGCAACTATTTTAATCATATGATATCCTTTCTCTTTATGAAAAAGAACGGAGACCCGTTCTTTATTCAAGTATTACTGTTTTTTCTTTTGTTTTACCTTTATGTTCATACGTCACAATGACTTCATCACCAACTTTTTTACTATATAAATATTGTCGAAATTGTTTCATTGTTTGTATATCTTTATCATCAAGTTTTAATAGAATATCTCCTTCTCTTATTCCTGCCTTAGATGCTGGTGAATTCGCTGCGACCTTAATAATATAAAGTCCTTCATCTTTCGATGTATGAATTCCATAATAAAATCTTTCTATAGATGTCAATCCATATAAAGGAGTAATACTAATACCTAAAATTGGTCGTACTACTCTTCCATTCGCTTCTAGCTGTGAAACTATCGGCATAACTTCATTAATCGGTAATGCAAATCCAAATCCTTCAACTTCTTCTGCAGATATTTTCATTGAATTGATTCCAATGAGTTGTCCTGCCATATTAATTAAAGGACCTCCACTGTTTCCTGGATTAATTGCTGCATCTGTTTGCATTACATTTAAATCCCAATCCGAAACACCATCATTATCCGTATCTAATTCCATACGTCGATTTAACCCACTAATCAATCCACCAGAAACACTTCCTTGGTATTCAATTCCTAATGGGCTTCCCATCGCAATTACATATTCACCCTTTTTACATAGAGAAGAATCTCCTGTAACAAATGGTTTTGCATCAAAATCCACTTTTACTTTTAAAACAGCTAAATCTGTTAACACATCTGTACCAACAATTTCAGCTTTTTCACTTTTTCCATTGGCAAATGCTACAGTGGCAGCTTCTGCTTTTTCAACAACATGATTATTTGTAATAATATAAACTATTTTATCTTTTACTTTATAAATCGCTCCACTTCCGCTGCCTAATAAGCGATTATCTTGATAAGAGGAAATTGTAACAACACTATTTTCACTTTTTTCTACAAGCTTCGTCACATCACTTGTAATTTCTACACTTGCCTGTTGTACATTAGGATCAACCGTTCCTTCTGTTGGAAATTTTATACTTCGATCTTGTTTTATTTGATATAGTTGAATTGTTAATAATAAATTCCAACCAACTAGTGCTACTAGAATAAATGCTACAAATCGTTTCATTTTTCCATTCCTCCTACATAAATAGAAAATTGATCTGCTGGATATAATTGCATATTTGAATAATCAATATGTTTATTATCAAATGTTTGTTGTAACGTTGATAATGCTAATTCACGCGTATTTCCTTCTTGTGAAATATGTGCTAAAACGATTTCTTTTGTTTTTTCAGGTGAAATGACTTCACTTAAAATATTCGCACTATCTTCATTACATAAATGCCCATAATCATTAATAATTCTTTGTTTTATATAAACAGGTCGAGATGTTTGCATCAACATTTCTATATTATGGTTACTTTCAAATACATAATAATCTGCATCACGAATATATTCTTTTACATCTTCTTTAATATACCCTGTATCTGTTACATAAACCATTTTTTCATTCTCACATTCTATAACATATCCAACAGTTCCCTCACAATCATGGCTCATCGGTAAAACACGAATATGAAAATCTTTAATATCTAGGGTTTCGTACGGTTTAATATGATGTAAACAATGGGTATCTATACTTTGTGTTGCATATGTTTCAATATCATCAAACATTTTTATTTGTGATATATGATCCGTATGTGTATGTGTAATCAACAATGCATCCGTATTCGAAATATCATAATTAAGACGTTGAAAACAACCTGTTAAATATTTTTTTGTTGTTCCACAATCAATAATAATCTTTGTATCTCGATGCTCAATTAAGCAACAATTTCCTTTTGAACCACTAGCTAGTAAAGCAAACTTCATATTTCTTTTCCCTTCTAATAATTATCTTTTGCGATATTAAAGAACGCTGATATAGATTTTTGGAAAGCTAAATTAACTGTTCCTGTTGCACCATTACGATGCTTTGCAAAATTAACCTCCGTCTTATCCGTTGCATTTTTATCTTGTTCATCTTTATCTTTATTGTAATATTCTTCACGATATAAGAAAACAACAATATCCGCATCTTGCTCAATCGCACCCGATTCACGTAAATCCGACAACATTGGGTGTTTATCTGGTCTTGTTTCTACGGAACGAGATAGTTGTGATAACGCAATTACAGGACATTCCATTTCACGAGCTAATTGCTTTAATGAACGACTGATTTCTGAAATTTCTTGTTGACGATTGTCCCCATTTCCTTTTCCACTACCACTAATTAACTGTAAATAGTCAATTACAATTAAATCAAGACCATGCTCACTTTTTAATTTTCTACATTTTGAAAAAATTTCTCCTACTTTTATGTTCGAACTATCATCAATAAATAACTTACTCGCCATTAATTCATTAGCAGCTTCATTTAATTTGTTAAATTCTTCATCAATAATATTTCCACTTCTTAACTTTCCTGACTCCACTGAACTTTTTGCACTTAAAATACGTTTCATTAATTGTTCAGCAGGCATTTCTAGTGAAAAAATAGCAATTGCACCTGGGTTATAAAATGATGCATTCAATGCAATATTTAATGCAAATGCTGTTTTCCCCATTGCAGGACGCGCTGCTAAAATAATTAAATCTCCGCGCTGAAAACCATTTGTTAATCGATCTAAATCGGTATATCCCGTTTTAATTCCCGTAACATGATTTTCACTTGAACGTAATTTAATCAATTCTTGCATAACATCAGATATCACTTTTCGACTACTTTTAAAGTCTGTTGCTTTACGATCTCTTGTTACATTTAAAATATCTCGTTCAGCTTTATCCATAATATCATCTAATGAGTTTGAAGTATCGTAACCTTCTTCCTCAATCATTTGTGCCGTTTCAATTAAACGTCGCAAATGAGCTCTACTTTTTATCATTTCAATGTAATGCATACTATTTGTTGCCGAAATTGCTGTATCACTCAATTTAATGATATAATCCGCTCCACCAACCAAATTTAGTTGATTCGTATCTTGTAAACGAGAAACCAAAGTCATGACATCCACTGGTTTTCCAGCATTTGTAATATCCATCATGGCAGAGAAAATTCGCTGATGAATATCAGTATAAAAATCAGTAGCTTCTAATCCTTGATCAAACACAATACTACTAACATTTGGATACACCATCATTCCGCCAAGAATTGCCTGTTCAGCTTCTGTACTATGCGGTAATTCTCTACTCATTAAAATCTCCTATCCGTTCACATGCACGCGAACTACACCAATTACTTTATTTTTATATAAATCTACTTTTAAATCTGTATATCCTAATGATGAAATAGCTTCTTTATCAATAAATTTTCGTTTTTCAATTTTAATACCATACTCATTATTTAATTGTGCAACAATTTGTTTTGTAGAAACACTACCAAACACACGTCCACCATTCCCACTCTTTACATGAAATTCCAATACAATATTTGAAAGTTTTTTCTTAATTTCTTCTGCATCCGCTTCTTTTTGTTTTTCTTCTAAATCATGTTGTAAATTTTGTTCATCTAAAATTTCCATACTTTTTTTAGTTACTAAAACAGCCAACTTTTGCTTCAATAAAAAATTACGTCCGTATCCATCACTGACTTCTACAACGTCTCCTTTTTTTCCAACCTTTTTAACATCATCTAACAGAATTACTTTCATTCTGATCTTCCTCCTTTTTTTCTTCGTTATATTCATCTATCTTCATTTTTAATTCTTCATTTAATTGTTGTACTGTAGTATTTTTTCTTTGTAATGCGGCAGCATTAAAATGTCCTCCGCCATTCATCTTTTCCATAATAATTTGGACATTGACATTTCCTTTACTACGAGCTGAAATACCACATTCATTTTCATTAATTTGAGCAATGACAAAACTTGCTTCCACACCTTTAATTTCTAACATACTATCCGCAACTTTTGACATTAAAGTACGATTCACAAATTGCTGATTATCTACTGCTGAGATAATCATATTTCCATCATATGCTTTTGAATAATTCATGATTTCTGTTTTTTCTACAAAATCTTCATAATTATCTTTTAACATATTTTCAGCCGCAATCGCATCAATACCATGTTTTTTCAAATAAGCAACAGCTTCAAATGTACGACTTCCTGTACGATTCCTAAATCGATTTGTATCTACTAAGATACCTGCGTACATTAACGTAGTTTCTTCTATAGATAAATTTAACCTATTTGTTTGATATGGTAAAAACTCAGTAACTAATTCACAAGCAGAACTTGCACTTGTCTCTACATATACCAATAGTGGATTACCAATAAAATCTTCGCTACGTCTATGATGATCAATAACAATCACACGATTCGCTTGTTCTAATGTCATTGGTGCTCCTGTTTGTTTTGGATTGTTGTGATCTACAATAATTAATAAATCATCATCTGCTATCGTTTCAGCAGCTTTTTCATCACTTATAAAATTATGCCGTTCTGCTAGAACATCATAATACTCTTCGAATGCTTGTTTTAATTGTGGCTCAATTCCACCAGACTCACAAACTACATAACTTTCTTTTCCATAAGCACTTGCAAGTCTTGACATACACAATGCACTACCCATACAGTCAAAATCCATATCTCTATGACCTACAACATAAACTTTTTTTGCTTCAGTGATTGCTTCACGAATTGCTTGTGACATTACACGGACACGAACCTTGCTACGTTTTTCACGCGCTTCGCTATTTCCTCCATAGTATTTTACACTTTCCCCATACATTTTAACCGCTACTTGATCTCCACCACGACTTTGTGCTAATTCTAACAAATCATTAACCATCGTATCTAAAACAGTAAAGTCTTTTGTTCCCTTTGCAAATGACATACTTAAGGTAATTGCTACATCAATCTCTTCCGCATTTTTTCGAATTGTATTTAAAATAGAAAACTTATCTTCGACTAATTGTTGATATATTTTTTCATTTAAAACAACAAAAAAACGATCACTTCTTAAACGACGAATCATCATTCCACTTTTATCTGCCCATTCCACAAGAGGCTGGCGAACTGCTAAATTAATCTGAGCCATTTTCGTTTCATCTTCATATTGTTGTATTTCCATATAATTGTCTAACTGTAAAAGGCCTGCAACAATTTGATTTTCTTTATAATCTTGTGTTAATTTATAAAATTTTGTAATATCTTTTACAAACAATACCTGTCCATCATCTTTTCTTGTTATTTCATAAATATAAGAATCATCCGATACAATAATGTTATCAATATCTTCACTAAATAACTCATTAATTTTAGGAATCCAACTTGTCAATTTTTTTCCGACAATACTAATTCCTCGATCGGTCAGCAAATCACTAACCCACGTAGCACAATATTGTTCATCGTATGTGATAATTCCCGTTTTTCCAATCACAAGTGCATCTTTGGCATCATGTCCTAAAATCCTAGAAATATCAATATCTTTTCTTTCTCGATCATTGCTAAACCAGTACACAACCCATAATAAAACTAATGTATTAATAATAACTAATACTAGTAAAGGAAATATATGAACACCTTCAATTTTTGCCATCGCTAAAACAAATACTAAAACAAATTGTGCTAAAACAACAATTCCTATTTGAACTTTAATGTTTTCTAAGCGCTCCATGATTTTCACCTCGCATATATGCACGTATCCATAATGTTCTAAGATCCATAATCATATCCAATACACCAATCAAGACAATGATTAAATTCACCAATGGAATAAATAAACATATAAATATAATAATGATTAAATATTTTTTTCTAAACACCATCGCCATACATAGAAGCGTTAATGTTCCATATCCCATTGCAAATAGTATGGATCCACCATAAAGAACAAGCAATACTGCATAAACATCTTGGTTTAATTCTACCACATTTTGCATATAAAATAGAACTATTATTCCCAAAATAATATATCCGACATACCTTGGAACTCGTAATTCAAATACACTTTTCATAGGTCGTACTTCTATTTTCATACGCTTTAATATAATATTTGCAATCATATGAATACACATGGTTTGTAATATCGTCATCAATATCGCACCACCAATTACTACCATTCCTACGATTTTAGCAATCGGAATCTTTAAATCAATATTAAAAAAATCAATCAACGTTTTAATCATTTCTATATCTTCATTAGGATCATATCCAAACATTGCTGCAAACAAAACCGTTGTTACGAAATAAGAAACAAATGTGAATATTCCCGTCCAACATAATAATGATCCATTCTTCCATTTATTTCTTATCCCAGCTCCATAAATAATCCCTATAACATCACAACTTATTAAATAAAATATGGTTGTCGGGGTTGCTATCATAAAGCTTAAAAGAACCATACTAACTGCAGGGACAAGAGAATCCTTTACCCCATATTTTGCAGTATAAATCAAAATTGGAAATGTTAAAATCCAATACATTGCAACTTCAATCATCCCTGCTAATTGTCGATTTATAAATAATAATAAACCAACAATTGCAACCATCATAGCTCCTTCCGTAATCTTTTTCGTTTGATTGTTCATGTCGTCATCCTTTCTTATGAGAAAAACCTCCACCTGTATAACAGCTGGAGGTTTCTGAGTACAATTATTCGTTTACGTATGGTAATAAAGCCATTTGGCGTGCACGTTTAATTGCAGTAGCCAACATACGTTGATATTTAGCACGTGTACCTGTTACACGTCTAGGAATAATTTTTCCATTTGAAGAAATGAATCTTTTTAATAATTCAACATCTTTATAATCGATGTATTCGATTTTATTTTTTGTAAAGTAGCAAACTTTTTTGCGACCCATACGTTGTTTTTTGAAAGCCATAGTAATCTCCTTTCTACCACTAGAATGGTAAATCATCACTGGCGATATCTAATGTATCGCTAGATGTAAAATCACTTGAGAATGATTGCGTATTTTCATCTGGTTGATATCCAGCATTATTTCCATAATCAGGTACATATGCATTTGCAGAGCTTGCACTACCTTTAGGTTCTAAAAATTGAACACTATCTGCAACTACTTCTGTAACATATACACGTTTACCAGTTTGATCATCATAGCTACGTGTTTGAATTCGTCCTTCAACTCCAACTAAGCTACCTTTATGTGTATATTGTGCAGTATTATCAGCAACACGATTCCAACACACACAATTAATATAGTCTGCAGTCGGTTGACCTTCTGTTTTAACTCTTCGATCACAAGCTACTGTAAACGATGTCACACTAGTTCCTGATCCAGTTTTACGTAAGACAGGATCTTTTGTTAAGCGTCCTACTAATACTACACGATTAATCATGGTACTTCTCCTTCTCTAATTTTATTCTTCGTCTTGTGTTTTAACGATCATATAACGTACAACGTTGTTATTGATACGAGCTAAACGGTCAAATTCTTGAATTCCTTCGTTATTAGCAGTTACGTTGATTACAACATAGTACCCTTTGTTCATGTGATTAATTTCATATGCGAATTCTTTTACGCCCCATTCTTCTACCTGATCGATAGATCCTTCATGGTCAGTAATGATTGCGTGTAATCCGTTCATTACTTTCGCGCGTTCAGCATCTTCTAATGATGCATTCACAATGTACATGATTTCATATTTTTTCATTCTGTACACCTCCTCATGGTCTTTGGCCCTGTCTCTAACAGAGCGGGGAGTAGAGATTTCTACCCGTTATCAAATTATAACATCTCTATAGTAAAAATGTAAAGACTATTTTAAATTTTCTTCCATTTTCTT
>JARHZK010000254.1 GCA_029258245.1 Longicatena sp.
TCCTGGTATATTAAAGTTACTCATACAAAGAGTAATAAAGTTAATATACCAGTTCTCCTTTCTTCCTGAGTCGTTTGGTATCACCTCAGGATGTGATAAAATTTGAATTGTGAATGTGGATTTGCATTTTACTCCTTATTGCTTTGACTTTCCAGAAAGGATCTTACCACTTCTTCGTATTGCATTTATTATTAGTTGTATGAGTCTTTTGAATTCTTAACACACCAGGTTTTTGATACCTTTGAAGTGGACCAAATTTCACAATCACAAATCATCTTAAGAAAGGAATTGATAATTATGAAACTTGTTGGAATCGACATCGCCAAATATCGACATGCTGCCTGTATCATGGATGCTGCTACTGGCGAATGTCTATGTGATCCTTTTTTCTTCAATAATAATGAAAATGGATTTCAAAAACTTTATATAGAACTTAATAAATATGTAAAAGATGAACTTTTAATCGGTATGGAAGATACAGGACATTATAACTTCGTCATTGAAAGTTGTTTGTTGGCTGAAGGTTATACCGTTGCTCTGATCAACCCTATTACTACTAAGAATCTTAGAAAAGCTACCTTAAAATCTGTGAAAAGTGATAAGGAAGATGCTTTGTTAATTACCAAAGCCCTCTTAGATAAGGATTACTATCGTATCATCTCTATTCAAGATGAGAAATTAAAGCAAGCCAAAGAATTAACTCGTTATCGTACACAATTAACCATCGAAATGAATCGTAAGAAGAATGTTCTTCAACGACATATTGACATTGTTTTCCCTGAATTTAATACATTATTTCATAATGAATACACCGTGACCTATTTAAACATCTTAAGAAAATACAGTGATGCATACACGATTGCCCACACAGATATTCGTTCTTTAAGAAAATGCTTTAAATACTGTAATTCATTTACTGCAGAAGAACTAAAAGAATTAGCCTCTCATTCCGTTGGTATCCGTGATACTTCTATTTCTTTTATCATTCAATCGGTCATTTCCAGTATTGATTTAATTCATTCTCAAATTAAAGAATTAGATAAAAAAATAGAAGAACTTGCCATCACCCAAGATTCTTCTATCACAACAATACCAGGAATATCAACTATTTCCGGTACTTCTATTTTAGCCGAACTTGGTGACATAAGTAAATACTCAAATGCAGGAAAATTAATTAAATTTGCAGGTGTGAATCCATATATCAGTGAATCTGGAGAATTTTCAGCTGATAAAACAGTGATAACAAAAAAAGGTTCCAAATATCTAAGGACAACACTGTATAGAGTCATTTTACCAGTCATACGTCATAACCCTGTATTTAATAACTACTATCATTTAAAACGAAGTCAAGGCAAAGCTCATCTTTGTGCTTTAGGTCATTGTGTAAGAAAACTTTTAAGGATTATTTATCATCTTGAAACAAATCATCTATCCTTCAATATAAATTCACTCAAATAATTAAAACTTATTTATAGATTGAATTCATTTAAATGAGCTATT
>JARHZK010000064.1 GCA_029258245.1 Longicatena sp.
ATAGATAATAGAGGTAACCGTATGATTAAATTAATTGCATGTGATTTAGATGAAACTTTATTAAATGATCAAAAGGAAATTACTAAGAAAAATTTAGAAGCTATAAGAAGAGCACAGTTGGAATATGGTGTAAAATTTGTACCTGCAACAGGTAGAGGATATACATGTTTAGAGGATATCTTGCAGAAATTGAATATGCAAGATAAGGATAATGAATATATCATTAGTAATAATGGAGGTATTGTATGTGAATGTAAAAATTATAAACATCTCCAGATTCATGCGATACCATTTGAAAAAGTAAAAGAATTATTTTCTTATGGATATAAAAGAAATTTATGCGTACAAATTTTTACAGATGAAGATGTTTATGCATTTCATTTGAATGATGAAGAGAAAAAATGGCTTATGATGTTTAAACCAGATAGCTATATTTGTAATGAAGATAATATTGAATTTTTAAAAACGAAAAAGATAATAAAAGTTTTATTTCAAAAAACAGACATGGATTATTTAAAACGAATTGCTAAGGAAATGGAATTTATTACAAAAGATTGTATTAATGTATCATTTTCAAGTAATCGTTATTTAGAGTTAAATGCAAAAGGTGTTACAAAAGGACTAGGACTGCGCGAACTTGCTAAATATTTGCACATTTGTATGGATGAGACAATGGCAATAGGGGATAATATGAATGATTATGAAATGCTGCAGGAAGCAGGAATTTCAGTTGCGGTTTCAAATGCAATTCAAGAAGTTAAAGATATAAGTGATTATATTACAGATTACGATTGTAATCATGATGCGATTGCGCAAGCTATCGAAACGTTTGTATTTCAAAAGGAAAGAAATTAATATGGATGCAAAAGAAAGAAGAAATATTATATTAAATTGTATTAAAAACAGTGATGTAGCAATATCAGCTACTACTTTAGCAAAAAAAGTGACAGTTTCAAGACAAATTATAGTAGGGGATGTTGCTATTTTAAGGGCACAAGGCTTCAAAATCATCGCTACGCCACGTGGGTATATATATAAAAAAGAGAATAAAGATGAAATTATTAGAACGATTGCTACCCAACATACAAAGGAAGAGATGAAAGAAGAAATTTATACAATTGTAGATTTAGGAGCTACTTTACTTGATGTGATTGTGGAACATCCTGTTTATGGACAACAAGAAGCTGTTTTGCAAATTTCATCTAGATATGAAGCAGATTTATTTTATGAAAAATTTTGTGAGTTTAACGCGAAGCTTTTATCAGATCTTACCGATGGAATTCATTTACATACAATCCAGTGTCCAAATGAAAAAATATATCATATGGTAATAGAAAAGCTAGGAGAAAAAGGGTTTTTATATAGTGAATAAAAAATAAGTGTATTTTGACCATGGATAAAATCGCTCTTTGAGTAGATTTTATGATGTGGTCTTTTTTATATAGTTTAATAGAAAATAGGCGATTTTAAGGAAAAACTTAAAATCACCTATGATTAGTGATATTCATTTTATGAAATCTTTTCTAAGATTTTATTTGAAATTTGACTTTTAGGTCTTTTTTTTCTTGTTTATATATAGAAAATATTGAAGTAAGGCAATAATAATATTTTTTTGATAATTATTTAAATTTTCAATCGCAGCTTTTAAACAAATAGTTTTAGCACTATCTTCTTGCTTTTGATCTAATATAAAATAAGGATCTAAATTTAATAATTCGGAAATCTTA
>JARHZK010000100.1 GCA_029258245.1 Longicatena sp.
CTTTGGTCAACTTCTTCCTTTGCACCATCCGTATAGCTGGAACTCAAATTTTTATACAAAATACTTGCACCGAATAAAAATGCAATAAATAATACAGATATAATTCCTAACTTTACTTTTTTATTCATGTATACTCCTCACTTAAAATGTAAATATTGCTAAAAAACGTTGAAATATTCCACTCATCATACATATTCCAATAAGAATCAAAAAAACTCCTGATATCTTTGTAATGATACCATAATGTTGTTTGATCCATGTAAACATTGATTTTAATTGTTGAATTAAAATCGCACTAAATATAAAAGGAATACCTAATCCTAATGAATAAAGAATCAACAAAACAGCTCCTTGTAACTCAGAACCTTGTTGTGCTGCCATCATTAATGCAGATCCAAGAAAAGCTCCCACACATGGAGTCCACCCAATAGAAAAAATCATACCAAACATCATACTTGACAAAAATGTATGTGCTTTTACTTGAACATTTGTTTTTTTTGTTTTATTTAAAAAATCAATATGAATAAAATCCATAAAATTTAAACCAAAAATAATAACAATTCCACCAGTAATGATATTTACAATCATTTGATGTTGAACCAACATTTTTCCAATAGACCCTGCAAATATACCTAATAATAAAAAGACAACCGTAAACCCACATACAAAACCAATTGCATTTTTTATTGCATGATACTTACGTTGTTCCTGCTCCCCTATAAAAAACGATATATATACTGGTAACATTGGTAATAAACATGGGGATATAAATGTAATAATCCCCTCTAAAAACGAAATAAAATATTGCATAAACTCTCCTTTTTTGTCTGTATCATATCGAAAAAAAACTATACCGTCAATTTTAATGAATAAAAAATTGATATATTTCTATACCAATCATTATTGTATTCGTTTTAATTTTGCCATAAAAAATCCATCTGATTCATATGTAAAAGGAAATATTGTTTCTTGCTGTATAACTTTAAAATTAGGATGTGTTTTGATAAATTGTTCAATCTGTTTTTCATTTTCTTTTTTATTTAACGTACACGTCGAATACACAAGAACTCCATTTATCTTTACCATCTCACTTGCTTTATTCAAAATAGAAGCTTGAATTGGAATAATAGCATCCATATCACTACTTTCCATATGATATTTAATATCACTCTTTCTTCCTAATACACCATATCCGCTACATGGAACATCGCATAATATTCGATCAAAACTTTCTTCTTCTAACCCTTCTAGTGTAGTTGCATCCATTACTTTAGGGAAAATAGATGTTAAATGCAATCGACTCATCCCTTGCTTTATTAACTCTACTCTATGTTCATGAATATCTCCACAAATAATTTCACCATTATCTTTCATAAGTTCAGCAATATGACAAGTTTTTGTTCCTGGTGCTGCACACACATCTAAAATTTTATCATTTGGATTAGGATTTAGACAATAAGCCACCATTTGACTTGCTTCATCTTGAATCGAAATCAATCCATCTTGATAATAAGGTGTATTTACTAAATCAGAGCCTTGATAATAGATTGCAGAAGGACACGCCTTTCCTTGTTTAAACAAAGGTTCTTTTTCCAGTAATTCTTCCCTACTTATTTTCATTAAATTAACTCTTGCACACATCTGAGGTGTATTCATATTACTGCAACATATTTTTTCACATATATCAAATCCGTACTGTGCCTTCCACATTCTCACTAACCATTCTGGATGTGACGTTTCTAGCGCAAGTTTTTGTATTACATCTTCAGGTAACTTTCTTTGTTGGCGTTTCATTGCTTTATGTAAAATAGCATTCACAAAAGCGCCTTGTTTATGCCCACCTTGTTTTTTAGCAATTTCTACTGCTTCGTTTACAATTGCATAAGACGGTAAATGATCCATATAAAATAATTGGTATATACTCATATCTAATAGTATACAAATCTTATCCTTTGGCATTTTCTTCACAAGATCTTCCCATTGATAACGACTCAGACGATAATTTTGTAACGTCCCATAAATAATTTGTGTGCATAAAGCTTTATCCTTTTGATCTACTTGATTCAATTCTTTTCGTAAATATAAATTACTATATATTTTTTCCAAACATATTTTGCATAACGCTTGATAAGCAAACATTCTTGCTTTCATAAAATTCCTCTCTTTCTAAATTCATTTCGATATATTAAATAACAAGTATATGTAATTAAAAAACCACCTGCTGTATCGCTTAAAAAGTGAGCTCCACACATCATTCTCGTAAGTGGCATAAAAATAACACCAATCCAAATCAATATTTTCAACCATATTGATTTTTTCCCATTCTTCACTTCATCTAACTCTAACAAACATAAAATCGTTGTGAATGCTGCTGTATGACCACTTGGAAAAGAATGATATCCATTTAATCCTTGTGGACTATACCATGGAGTAAATTCAATAAAACTAGTTAACTGACGGTAACGTATTCTACCCCATCCCATTTTTAAAAGAGTCACAATACATGTACTTGTAAAAAAAACAACGGTAAAAAATAATAAATGCGGAAGCCATTTTTTTATTATTTCAACATCTATTTTTCGTAATAGAAACAATATACCATATGTACATATACTTGCTAAAACGACCATAACTATAATAATATTTACCGTAAAATCATCTTTTATATAATGAAATATATCTACCATAATATATAATGCTATTATATTGGATATCCCCATAAAATACCATTTTTTATATAAAATATATAATACTAAAAAAGTGACGATAGAAACCGAAATAATTGGTACTAATAAGAATCTTTCAAAGATATTACTAATCCAAGGTAATTTTCCATACAATGCATCTGTAATTGTATAATCATAAAAGCTTCCAATACATAACATTATAATTGCAATTATATAAGGAATACATATTTTTATATATTGTTTCATATTGATCACTCCATAACCATTGGTGATACATCTATATCTAATCTTGATTTTGCCTTTGTTTGTATATAATTTTGATATACATCTTTAGCATAATAACTTAATAGTGTATCATCTTTACCTTTAATTAAAATTCTCATACGGTATTCATCTTTTCTTTTTTGTAAAGTTGCTGGTCCTAATATCTTACAATTATTTTTTGTTTGTAAAATTCTTACTGCATCCAGTATATCTCGTTTTACAATATCTTCTTTTTTATGTGCGAATATAAAAGATATTAGATAACGATAAGGAGGATATCCTGCTAAATGTCGATATTGCATTTCATTCTTAAAAAAAGAAAGATAATCATGTCTTGCTGCGCATTGTATTGCATAATGATTAGGATCATATGCTTGAATAATCACTTC
>JARHZK010000166.1 GCA_029258245.1 Longicatena sp.
CTAGAATTTGAAAGATTTGAAAATCCAGGATATAGTATAATTACTACGAATATATCGAATAATATGCAAGATATGTTTATTACGTTTAAAAATCCGAAGAAATATAAAACATCAATTAGTCAAATTGTAGGAGTAGATAATTTTGATGATATAGGATTAGAGGAAACAAAATTTGATGCTGCACGTATTCAAATAAATAATGAATTAATTCGTTGGCAAGCCTTATCTTTTAGTGATTCAAATACACAAATTATGTATTCTGTAGGTTCGATTATTATTGGAATTATTATGTTGACAAGTATTTATTGTATTCGAAATGCATTTCATATTTCTTTGCTAGAAAAGAAAAAAATATATGGAATGCTTGCAAGCGTAGGTGCTACGAAAAAACAATTATATAAAAGCGTATTAACAGAAGCTTGTATTATGGCATGTATTGGAATTCCAATTGGAATTTTATCTGGAATTGCAGCTATTTATATCGTTGTAAAAGTTGTTAATATGATTATTGGAGATATGCTATTTTCGCATATGAATGGAATGGTGTATAAAATTTCATGGATTTCAATTGTTATTGCTATTTTATTAGGATTTGTAACAATTTATTTTTCTGCAAAATCTTCTGCAAAAAAAGCTAGTAAGATGTCACCAATCCAAAATTTAAAAAATAGCGATGATATCAATATTAATGAAAAACAAGTTCGTTCTCCTAAAATAATTCGTAAATTATTTGGGATGGGTGGAGAAATTGCCTATAAAAATTTAAAAAGAAGTAAAAATAAATATCGTACAACAGTAATATCATTGATGATTAGTGTGTTTGTATTTATATCGATATCTACATTTATTCAAGATGCATTTGTCTTGTCATCCAAATATTATAGTAACATTGATTATAATTTGGTTATTGATGATTATTATTCTACACAAAAAATAAATGCAGATATATCTCTTAAAAATACAATAGATAGAGTTTTAAATAATGAGCAACTCATATATTTATATAGAACATATTATGGTGGAGTGGAAATAACGGATAAATCAAAAATAAATCCAGCTTTTTTGAAAAAAATAGAGAAGGATGCATCAAAAAATATGTACGAAAATCAATGTGATTATATAACTATTTTTGCATTAGACGATGTATCGTATCGTAAATTTTGTAAAAAAATAGGAGTAAATTATGACGAAGTAAAAGATAAAGTTATTCTAAATGACTACAATTTTGACAATGATTCAAAAAATAAAAATCAATCCTATCGTGCATTCACTTATAAAAAAGGGGATCAGATCAATGGAACTTATAGAGAAGATAAAAAAGCGATTCATAAAACAATTGGAGCAATTACAGACCAAACAGTATACGGAATGGAAGATTTATATATTCAACCTGGATATATAATTGTAAATCACAAATATGAGCAAGATGTAAAATTAGAATTAGAAAAAGTTTTAATTCAGACAAGAAATATAAAAGCAGTAGAAAAAGAAATACAGAAACTTTCATTGAACGTAACAAATCTAGAAGAAATGGCAAAGGAATCAAATGCGATGCGAATGGTTATTAGTATTTTCTTATATGGATTTTTAACAGTTATTATTTTAATTAGTTTAACAAATATTTTTAATACAATTACTTCCAATGTTGAGTTACGTCAAAGAGAATTTGCAATGTTGAAGAGTATTGGTATGAAATCATCAGAATTTAATCATATGGTAAATTTAGAAACCATATTCTATTGTACAAAATCATTGGTATTTGGATTATTATTTGGATGTATTGTATCGATCATGATAAATCGTTCATTTGGTATAAATGCGTTACGATTACCAATTCATGCAATTTTAATTTCAATAATTACAGTATTTGTAATCGTGTTTATTATTATGCGTTATTCGATTCATAAAATTAATAAGCAAAATATTATTGAAACAATTCGTAATGAAAATATATAAAGGGAATGAATCTATTCCCTTTTTATACTATAATGGTAATAAGGAGAGATTTGAATGATAAAGATTTTATTAGTGGAAGACGATGAAACTATTGCAAAAGGATTATGCTACTTGTTTCAACAAAATCATTATGATATTATACATAAAAATACGATTGATTCAGCAAAAAATTATTTAAATGAAACGAAACCAGCATGTATGATATTGGATGTGACATTACCAGATGGAAATGGATTTACTTTTTATAAAGAAATAATAAAAGAAATGTATATACCTACTATTTTTTTGACTGCAAAGGATGAAGAAGATGATATTGTAAAGGGATTTGATCTTGGTGCAGAGGATTATATTACAAAACCATTTTTAACTAGAGAATTACTTGCAAGAGTAAATCGTATTATACGAAATATGAAGGAAAAAAATCTAATTACAATAAAAGATATTACATTTGATTTTGATAAAATGATTGTTTATAAACATAAAGAAAAATTAGTATTTACAAGTTTGGAGTTAAAAATTTTACATTTATTATTTATGAATATTAATAAAGTTGTATCAAGAACATTTATTATACAAAAAATATGGGAATGGACTGGAAATGATGTATATGATAATACAGTAACGGTTTATTTAAAAAGAATAAGGCAAAAGCTAGGAACAGATATTATTAAAACAATAAAAGGAATAGGGTATCGTATTGATGAAGAATAAAATAAGGCTAAGAAAAACTGTATGGATTTCTATTTCATGTATATGTATAAGTATGGTTTTATTTGGAGCATTTCAAATATATCAATATCAAGTATATACAAGAAATTTTAATTATAAAATAGAGAGTATTATGCAAAACATTTTAGAAAAATATGATGATGTTTCAAAAGCAGATTTAATGAAAGTAATAAATGATACAGATGTGGAATATAATCTTGTAAAAGAATTTGGAATTGATGATAAAAAGGAGTCTATTATCATTGAAAATAAAACTTCATTTCGTAAATATTTGTATAGTAATTGTATATATGTGGGGTGCATTGGAATTATATTAATTTTTATATTTTTGCTATATAATTCTAAAAAAGATAAAGAAATTAATGAAATTAGACATTATTTAGAAGAAATTAATCAGAAAAACTATAAACTTGATATTCAAGATAATACAGAAGAAGAAATATCTATTTTGAAAAATGAACTATATAAAATAACAGTTATGTTAAAGGAACAATCAGAAAATTTACAAAATGAAAAAGCAAATTTAAAAAAATCTATTGAAGATATTTCACATCAATTAAAAACACCATTGACATCTATTTTAATTCTTTTAGATAATATATTGGACAATCCAGAAATGCCTATTGAAATGAGAAATGAATTTATTATGGATGCGAAAAGAAAAATTTTAAATATGAATACATTAGTACAAAATTTATTAAAATTATCTAAATTTGATGTAGATGTTGTAGTATTCCATAATGATTTTGTAGATATATTTGATTTGTTAGAACGTGCAAAAAATCAAGTTTCTGTATTAAGTGATTTGAAAAATGTAAATATAAAGATACATAAATCGAATCATGTAAATGTGTATTGTGATGATATGTGGCAAATTGAAGCTATAAGTAATATTTTAAAAAATGCTGTTGAATATTCTTATGAAAATGATACTGTAGATGTTTGGGTGGAATATAATGCAATATATACAAAAATTATTATTAGAGATTATGGAAAGGGAATTAATAGAAAAGATCAAAGACATATATTTGATCGATTTTATAAAGGGAATAATCCTAGTAAGGATAGTGTGGGAATAGGATTATCTTTATCAAAAGCAATCATTGAAAAAAATAACGGGCATATTCAGGTGAATTCAGATGGAGTTCATGGAACTGAATTTGCAATTACATACTTGAATTGAAAATTTTCTACTTATTTAGCTAAAGGTGACTAAGGACAGTTGGGGTCTGTAACGTTTTCCTTTTTTATGTTGATTTGCCCGTATTTCACTTTTCTCTTCCAAAATTTTCATTCCTTTTTCGTGAAATAAGATTATTTTTTTAGGATCTTAATATCTATGGTTTTAGATATTGTAGAGAAACAAAGGAATCTATCAGCATATTTGTTTATTAGAGTTTTTAAAAGAGTCTCTAATTTACGGATTAGAACTTCCTTTTCTTCATTAGAAAAAAAGAGTTAAAGACGAAATAATAAATTTAGATTGTTAATAAATAACAAATAAAAGTATAAGATAAATAAGAATTTGATTAGGAGATAAATTAAGATGAAAAACGATATTTTAAGTATAACGATTGTTACTATTGTATATTTGATAGTTTGGTTTATGATAATTAAAATTAGAAATTCGAGATGTGAAATTGTTAAGAATTTTGATAATGGAAGCGATTTTTACGAATCCTTATCTGAGCTAGATAAAGAAAATTATTGGAAAGAAGATACTAAGGTTTTAAATATATTTTTTCTAATTTTATTATTTTTTGTAGAATTCGCCATGTTTTTACTTTTTATAGAAAACAAAATGTGGTTTTTGCCTTTGATTATAGGAACTGTAATTTCCGTTATTACTGGTATTATTTTAAGTATTAAATTAAAAAGAAAATATAAATAATTGATTGTTTTTAAGAAATGAGGATAGTATATGGATGATTGGTTTACTGTTGAAAAAATAGATCAAGATACATTTGTCATTAGTGAGTACAAACATTGGGAAGAAACACATTGCTATTTATTATGTGGAGAAAAAATTGCTGTTTTGATTGATACCGGATTAGGCGTTTCCAACATTAAAGAGGTTGTTGACGGATTGACAAAATTACCTGTTATGGTAGTCACTACTCATGTTCATTGGGATCATATTGGTGGACATAGTTATTTTCAGTCTATTGCAGTTCATGAAGCAGAAAAAGAATGGCTATCAGTCAAATTTCCAATACCTTTACATGAGGTAAAGAAAAATCTTATGTGTAAACCATGTAATTTTCCTTCAAATTTCAAGATAGAAAAATATAAAGTTTTCCAAGGAGTTCCACAAATAATTTTGCATGATGGAGATTGTATTGATTTAGGATGTAGGAAATTGAATGTTATTCATACACCTGGTCATTCTCCAGGACATTGTTGTTTCTATGAAACAGATAGAAAGTATCTATATTCAGGGGATTTGATATATAGTGGGTGTCTTGATGTTTTTTATCCATCTACAAATCCACAAGATTTTTGGAATTCTATAAGAAAAATTCAGTCTTTAGAGATAAACAGAATTTGTCCAGGACATCATTGTCTGTCTATTCCTATAACTTTGATTGATAAAATAGAGGAAGCTTTTCATGGTTTGGCAGATGAACAAAAATTAAGACAAGGAAATGGTGTATTTAGTTTTGATGGTTTTCAAATTCATATTTAAAGAGTATTTTGTTTGTAAATTTGTTTCAGATAAATATAATAAGGCCCATGTGATGTCACATGGGCTTTGAATATTTATTTTAATATTACAAACACAATAAAATACCTAAGATAGCACTTATGATAATAATAAAAATAGGGTGTAATTTTTTAAATCGATTGGATAGAAAAAACAAAATAATAAATAGTAAAAAGGGAATGAGATTAAACATAGAAAAGTGATTTTGAAATATAGTAGTAATAAATAAATTTAAGCCAACAGAAGCAATCAGTGCACATACAACTGGGCGAATTCCATAAAAAGCATATTGAACCAATGGATTTGCTTTAAATTTTTGTAAATAATGAGCGATAATAGTTATGATAATGATGCTTGGAGCAACTAAAGATAAAGTCGTTATAATGGCTCCAATAATACTTCCTGTCGTGTGAAATCCAACATAAGTAGCCATATTAACTCCCATAGCTCCTGGTGTGGATTCGGATACAGCAATCATATTGGCAAGCATATCCTTTGTAAACCAATGATATTTATCAATTAAATCAAACAAAAAGGGAACTGTTGCAAGACCACCACCGACAGCAAATAAACCAATTTTGAAAAATTCAATACATAAAGTAATGTATAAAATCATGATTCGGATTCCTCCTTTTTCTTGATTGTTTGATGAATTAAAATTCCAATAGCTGCAGAAATTAAAATAATTACTATGGTTGGAATTATTTTAAAACAAGAAATGATTAAAGCAGATAAAAAAAGTAAATATCCATAGTTATCTTTAACACCTGATTTAAATAATTTAATTACCGCGTTTAGAATTAATACACATACTGCAATACGAATACCAGCAAGTGCATGTTGAATCATTGGATTTGATGCGAATGCTTCTAAAAAGTTTGCGATCAATAGGATAATGATAATAGATGGGAAGACGATTCCTAAAGTGGCACAAATTCCTCCTAAAATACCTTTTTTATTATATCCTATGAAAGTAGCAGTATTTACTGCAATAATCCCAGGAGTGCATTGTCCAACTGCATAGTAATCCATGATTTCTTGTTCGGTTGCCCAATGTCTTTTTTCTACAACTTCTTTTTGTATAAAGGGTAGCATAGCGTAGCCACCGCCAAAGGTGCAGGCACCTAGTTTAGCAAAGGTCAAAAAAAGTTCTAAATAAATTTTCAATATAATCACCTCAATAACAGTATGATTTTATCATATTTTTTTATTTAGTAAATATAAATGTATTTTGTCACTTATCTGTCACAAATCTTTTATAAAATAAAGGATACAGAATGATTACAAGGAGAAACTTATGAAGAAGAAATTAAGGAAAATAGCAAAATACATGTTAATTTTAGCAGTTTTATATTTGGTATACTGTTGCATATATACAAATTTTAATTTATCTCAATATGATAAATTCAATATGGCAGTTTATGTAGTATATATTTCAATTATGGTAGAATGTTTTATGTATTCATATTAAAAATAATAGTGGGTAAATATTATGTAATAATTTAAAAACATGGTAGATTTTTTATATACATTTCATAGTTATACATGATATACTTTACAAGATTGTATAGGAGGGAATGTATGAGTATTGTTAATGTTTCACATGTTTCTCATAGTTTTGGTGGACGCCAGATTTTAGAAGATGTTTCTTTTCGTTTATTAAATGGAGAACATGTTGGTTTAATTGGTGCAAATGGTGAAGGGAAATCAACATTTTTAAATATATTAACTGGAAAATTGATTCCAGAAGAGGGTAGTGTAGAGTGGTGTAATCGAATTACGGTAGGATATCTAGATCAGCATATGGTTTTAGAAAAAGGAAAAACAATCATGGATACATTACGTGATGCATTTTCACATTTATTTGATTTAGAAAAAGAAATGATGGAATTGTATGAAAAAATGTGTGATTGTACAGAAGATGAAATGAATCATTATATGGAGGAAGTAGGAGAAATACAAGATATTTTAGAACATAGCGGTTTTTATGTGATTGATACAAAAATTAATGAGGTTGCACAAGGGCTAGGTTTAATGGATATTGGACTTGAAAAAGATGTAACAATGTTATCTGGAGGGCAACGTTCTAAAGTATTGTTGTGTAAATTATTATTAGAAAATCCTATGATTTTAATATTGGACGAGCCTACGAATTATTTAGATGAAAATCATATTCACTGGTTAGAAAATTTTTTAAGTAATTATGAAAATGCATTTATCTTAGTATCTCATGATATTCCATTTTTAAATCATGTAGTAAATATCATTTATCATGTAGAAAATTGCGTATTAACTCGATATGTAGGGGATTATGATTATTTCCTAGAACAACACGAGTTGAAGAAAAAACAATTAGAAGCAGCATATCGTAAGCAACAAAAAGAAATTGAAGATTTGGAAGATTTCATTGCACGCAATAAAGCAAGGGTTGCAACACGTAATATGGCACATTCTAGACAAAAGAAATTAGATAAAATGGATATTATTACAATACCAAAGGAAAAAGCAAAACCGGAGTTTCATTTTGAATCATCTCGTACAACAGGAAGAGTTGTTTTTGATACAAAAGATTTAGTTATTGGTTATGGTGAACCTCTTTGTAAGCCATTAAATTTAACATTTGAAAGAAATAAAAAAATTGCGATTAAGGGTGTGAATGGATTAGGAAAAACGACATTATTAAAAACATTATTAGGAATTATTCCCTCTGTAAGTGGTAATGTTGAAGTAGATCCGTTCGCAGAAATTGGTTTTTTTGAACAAGAAGAAGTCGCAAGTGGAGAAAGTGCATTGGATTATTTTTGGAATCAATATCCATCTTATACGAATGGAGAAGTAAGAGCTGCTCTTGCAAAGTGTGGTTTAACAACAGATCATATTGAATCAGGCATGTGCGTGTTAAGCGGTGGAGAGCAGGCAAAAGTTCGTTTATGTGTTATTATGAATCGACCTTGTAATGTACTAGTTTTGGATGAACCAACAAATCATTTAGATGTAGATGCGAAAGAAGAATTAAAGCGATCAGTTAAAGAATATAAGCAAAGTGTATTATTAGTATCTCATGATCCAGATTTTTATGAGGATATTGTGGATGAAGTATGGAATTTAGAAGAATGGAC
>JARHZK010000210.1 GCA_029258245.1 Longicatena sp.
ACTAGATAAACCATGTGGTGCACTAGAACCAACAACACCTTGATAACGATGTCCATCTTTGGTTGTAACTACTAATGTTTGGCTGGGTAAAACATGACCCCACCAACCTCCAACAGGCAATAGTCGAAGAAAACCTTGCGAATCAATTTCACGTACTAAAAAACCTACTTCATCCATATGCCCAGCAATCATTAAGGATACATTTTCATAACCTTTTTGTACACCGATAATAGATCCATTATTATCATATGTAATTTCATCAACATAAGGAGACATCCATTTTTTCATGACTCTACTTACTTCTTTTTCGTTTCCACTAATCCCATGCGCTTCACTAAATTCTTTTAGCATCTCAAGATTAATATCACCAATTACTTCTTTTGCCATTTACTTCACCTCCCTAACGATTAAATTCTTTATATTCTTGAATCTTATTTTCATTCAATCCCTTCACAACATGAATCAATGCTTCTTTTGCACAATGATAATCGTCGCAATCGATTTCTGCATTTCCTGTTTGTGGGTTTCTAGCGCAAACCCCAACTGTTAATGTAGGGCATCCACTAAATAATTTATGTACCCAAGCAGAATCAGTAGTTCCCATTGAATAATAATATTGATAACAAATATTATTATTCTGACAAGTACTAACCAAAGTATCTAGTAGTCCTCTATTTGGCATCATACCCTTATCATAATAACGAACCAATACCCCTTTACCTAATTGTCCTACATCATTATTTTTTCCGTTGAAATCATTCGCTTTCCCACCATCTAGTACGATTCCCATATCTGGCTGTATCATTCCTGTAGCAGTTGTACCACCACGCTGTCCTACTTCTTCCATAACACTTGCTCCTACATAAAGATCAAAATCAAAATGCATGTCCTTTACTGCTTCTAATAATTCTACGCCTAATGCACATCCACTTCTACTATCAATTGCTTTTGCAAGCATACGTTTATCATTTAAAAGATGAAATTCTCCATCTAAAACAGCACTTGCTCCTACATGAATACCTAAATTTTCAACCTCATTTTTCGATGTAGCTCCTACATCCATTCGAAATCCTTTGATATCTGGTTTTGCAATTGCATCTTCATTTCCAACAATAGTTCCTATAATTTCATCGCTTTCTGTTACAATCTTTACTCTACTTGCATATAATGTAGAATTTTCCACACTACCTATTTTAATAAATGATAACAAACCATTTTCATGTATATCTGTAATCAAAAATCCAACTTCATCCATATGTGCGCATACCATAACTCTTTTTGCATTTTCTTTTCCGCATTTTTTAACTGCAAAAATTGAACCTAAATTATCATAAATAACCTCGTCACACAAACCAATATATCGCTCATTTAAATATCTTGATACTTTTTTTTCATCTCCTGAAATACCAATTTTAGTAGTTAATTCTTTTAATAAATTTATACTTTGTTGATTCATATAGACCATCCTTTCTAACTATTACCATTATATCGCTTTTTTAAATCTTCGTTTCTAAGCATCCTTCCTAACTTTAGGAAAAAGAGTTTAATTCTCATAGAATATAAAATCGCCAGCATCCGAATAAGAATACTGACGATTTTATACTGCATAAATAAACTATAGCAATTAATATGCATGCTCTTTTTTGAATTCTGTTACATCTTCTTTATTAACAAGCATTTTCGCAAACTGACACATTTCACTTAAAGACTCATTTAAACCAATTCCACCTTTTTTAGGCATTTTTAAAATTGTAACTTTATCCTTAAATTCACGAATTGCTTCTTCGCATTCCTGTGACATAATAGAAAAAGCCGGAATATCTGTATACTCATTAATTGTAAGTGCTGTTTTTGCAGCCATCAATCCATACCCAGCATAATTAAAACAAGGACCGCAAATAACAACATCTGGATGAAATTTTTTAACCATAGCCGCGAATTTCTTAGCATTTTTTTCTGGATCTTCTTTAAATGTTCCATCACCACAATATAATGTAGCTATTACTTCTCCATCATTTTGTTCTAAATATTTTTCGAACATACCACATGATCCTAAGGCAAGTGCTTTTCCACCCATTGGTAGATCAGGACTTTCTTTTCCTCCTAAACCTGCCTGTGTCTGATCAAAAATCATAATAACCTTCATATTCTCACCTCTAACTTATTTAAAATATGAAAACAGGCTTTCTGCAGCCTGTTTTCGTTATATATTATAGATCATCTAAATCTAAATCATCAAATGAAATTTCGTCTTCTTCAGATGATGCTTCACTCGCTGCTGCTTCATCAGCTAAATATTTTTTATCTAATGTTTTAATGAATGGGAAGTAAATAGCCATTCCTAAAATCAATAAAGCAAATTGCCAAACACTAGCTGTCCAAGAACCTGTTGATAACCATCCAGAGAATCCAATTGGAGTTGTCCATGGTAAGTTAACACCAGTAGTTCGTGGAATGATTCCAATAATCGTTGCATAATATGATAGAACCAAGTTAACCATTGGTACTAAAATAAACGGAATCGCAATAATCGGATTTAATACAATTGGTAAACCGAATATAATTGGTTCATTAATTCCAAAAATTCCTGGTACTAATGATAAACGTCCCAATTGTTTAATACGTTGAGATTTACAAACTGTCACCATCAAAATAACTAATGATAGTGTAGAACCTCCTCCTCCAAAGTTACAGAAGAAGTTACTAAATGGATTTGTAAAGATATATGGTAATGGTTGATGCGCTTCAAAAGCTAATAATTGTTGAGCAGTTAAAACGTTACCAATAAAATATACAGAATTACATACTGCTGGTCCATTAATACCAAAGAACCATAAGAATGTACACATGAATGAATATAATGCGTTAGCTCCTAAAGTATCTCCTAATCCCTGTAATGGAGTTTGTAATACAGAAACAACAAATGTTTGCACATATCCATATTCTGTAAAAGAGAATCCAAGACGAATTAAGAATGCTGCAGCCATAACGATTGCACTTGGAACTAATGCTGCAAAAGAATCAGATACTGCAGGTGGTACACCAGCAGGCATTTTAATTGTCCATCCCTTTTTATAAGCATAGCAGAACAGCCATACCCCTAAGATTGCACTAAGCAATGCCATGAAAATTCCATCTGGTCCAATATAATCAAATGCTAATCCTGAAACATTTGATCCTTCAATGATTTTACCAGCTGCATCTGTTGCTAAGTGTCTTGTAGGCATCATAATGAAGAATGCCACCATCGCAATTGCCGCACCTTGGATTTTGTCCCCGCCATATTCGCGAGCCATTGCATACCCTGTTCCTAGAGCTGTTAATAACCCAGTACAGTTAAATGATGCTCTTGATACTGCAGTAAACCAATCTGCCCAGTTAGGTCCAAGAATTCCTGTCATGAATTCTTCCCAACCTGGTACAGGGAAGTTTACGAATAACAAGAAAATAGATCCAACGATTAATAGAGGAGTCGTAACTAAGAATCCATCACGAATTGCGATTAACACTCTATTTTTCGTAAGAACATCTGCCATAGGCATTAAAAATTTTTCGAGTTTGTCCATCATAATATATTTCCCTCTCTTCCTACCTATAGATTATCATAAAAAATTATCGAATACATATTAATTATTTTCCTAGAGATAGGAAATGATTACTCCTCTATTTTCGTACTAATAATCTTAGTTTTCGCAATACGGTCATGAATCATTTTTCTTGAATAACTTGCCATTCCCATTAAAATTGAAATTGCACTAATAATTCCAAATAAGTAAACAGCTATATCCATAATATTAAAATCTACAAACAGTTGAATTACTTGACGTAAATAACTAGAACTATTCGCTAAATACCCTTCGATAATCATGACCCCTAGTCCTTCTCGCATTAAAATACTTTTTAAATCCACATCACTTCCATCATCTTTTACAACTTTTAATTTCATAATACGTTTTCCAAAGGTTTGCCCTTTATAAACAAATAGTTCAAGAACAACGTAATATCCTAAATAAAAAACAATTGCTAAAATTCCACAGATTGCCCCCCAAGGTGCCTGAATTTTACTTAAATCTTGTGTAATTGTTGTACTATGCATAACCGCACTAGCTATTAGTGTAATAGGAATCCCTGCTATCATACTTGCAATATACCAATCGATCATATATGCTCCTACACGTGCAAAATTATTGATTTTTGTTTCTTTTACTTGAATTCCAGCTTTTATATTATGTTTTTGACTCATGTTATATTCTCCTTTACTCTATAATTTTATCAATAAAATCTTGATAATCTTTTGTTTCTAATAATGATGCAAAATGATTTGCATCATTAATCATTCCACTTAACCACTCAAAAAACATTACTAATAAATCTTGATTTTCCTGATTAATAGCAAGCAATAATACCATTTTTACTTCATATTCACCCCATTGTATAGGTTTTTTTAGGAATCCTACCGATATTGCAGGTTTAAAACTCGAAATATTTAATGAATGTGGAACTGCAAATGAATATACAAAACTTGTTGCTGCCATACTTTCTCTTTTTAATACGGATTCTTTGAATTCATGATTACAATATCCTAATCGCTCTAAATTATCACACATATATTCAATGGTTTCTTTTGGTGTCTTCGTATCTAAATCATAGTAAAAAGTATCTGGTTCGATTAAATCCATTAGATCATTTTCAAATTTTTTTTGAAATCTTCTTTTATCCAACATATTCAACGCTTGAAAAATTTTACTCTCATCTTCCGTATTAATAAATAATGAGATTTGTACTGTTGTAATATCTAAACTATGCTTTAATTGTAATGTTGTAAGAATTAAATCTGGTTTGATTTCTTTAATTAATTTTTCTTCAAAAAAGCTTACACATTGTACAACTTCCATTCGCTCTGAAAATAAATTTTCTACTTTTGTCAATAGCATATGACCAAACGCTTGGTCTACAGGATAAATCATTAAAACCCTATATTTTTCATATGCATGCGCTCTTTCATAAGCAGCACCTAAATGTAATGCTAGAAAACCAATTTCATTTTCAGATATTTCCATATCCAAACGTTTATTCAATAACTGGCCCACTCGTACTGCCATTTCAAAAACTAATGGATATTTTCGTTTTAAGTCTTGTAAATATAAATTTGATATTACGATATTCTTATTTTTTCTTTCTACTAACCCTTGAAGATGTAGTGATAAACCAGTTCGTAAATCTGTATCTTTTGATAAATCAATATCAGTTAGTTCTTTTATATTTATAATAATTTCATCAACTAATTGATTCACATTTAATTGCTCATTCACCGATTTTACCAAATCATTATGCAATGTTAATGATTTTTTTCCCATCAATAGAAGTGATAATGCAATAATTTCATTATCATTTATTTCTAAAGCAATAAATTTTGCAATTTCATCAAAAAATTCACATGCAATCGAATACTCTTTACTTTTTTCTAATTGTGGAACCGTTCGTGAAATTTCTACGAGATTATGATGAACCATACGCTCAATCGCTATACCGATATGAATCATCAACATTGGCTTTGCAATTTCTCTAACACGATAATTATATTTCAATAATATTTGATCTAATACTTCCTTTACACGAATAAGATCAAAATCATGAAACATACTTGATATCTTATCTAAATTTAAAAAATTATCTTTTGTTTCATCTGCTAACAACTGTTTATAGAGTTTCCGCTTACTTTCTTCACGTCCCTCTAAATGAATACGGTTTTTAGAACGAACTAAATTTAAGTCTTGATATGGCTCTAATATTTTTTTTATGCGTTTAATATCGTTATCAATCGAATATTCACTAATAAATACCTGTTCTTGTAAATCAAGGAGATTGATTTCTTTTTTATCAATAATTAATTTTTGTAAAATATAGACGCATCTTTCTTCTGGTGTTTGCGGAATCGAACTACCAATATGTATAGGGAGTTTTATAAAAATTTCTTCGTCAATTTTATATCCTTTTCGAAGATTTGATGCAATTAAAGTTTGACCATAAAATCGATTAATATTGTCTATATCACTTCGAATTGTTCGATCTGATACATTCATTAATTTTGATATCTCTTTTCCTGTAATCCATGTTTTTGTATCCTGCAATAACATGATAATTTTTTCTTGTCGTTTATTTATCAATCGAATACCTCCTATAGTCTATAAATATTTTATTCTATATTTATTATACTTCTTTTTATTTCTACTTTTCCTATTGTACTTCCTAATATTAGGAAGTGTCAACAATAATAAATTATTTCCTTCT
>JARHZK010000027.1 GCA_029258245.1 Longicatena sp.
ATTGAATATTCGTTTAAGGTTAAGAAAGATATTTTAGATATTTTAAATGTATAAAATGAACAGGATACTGTAAAAGTATCCTGTTTTTTATTTTCTAATTGATAACAAATAGTAAAAATGATAAAATAAAGTTAAAAATACAATTAGGAGGATATAAAATGTTAAAAGATGGTATTTATGAGCAGATTATAAATGATGAAATAAATGAAGAAATTAAAAAATCAGATAAATATATTGAATCTGCAAATATAGATGAATCAGAATCATCAAAAATTTTAACAAAATATATATCAGATGTAATAGAAAAGGGTTTAAATAATTTAAATGATAAAAATAATGGGATAAATAATCAAATTTCTCTAGTAAATAAGATTGTTAATATAATAAAAGATGAAACAAAAGAAAATTATTATGAAAAATTAACATTACCAAAAGAGACAGAACAATTGCTATCGTTATATGAAAAGAAAAATAATATATTAGCATTTGAAAAAAGTTCTAAAGACACAAAAATTATAAGACCAGAAACATCAATATCTCAAAGTAGTTTATTTACAGGAGCTCTTCATGAGCCACAAATGTTTACAGAGTTGAAAAAAGAAATTATTTCTAGTGATAGAATTGATATGCTAGTTTCATTTATAAAATGGAGTGGTCTTAGATTGCTAATAGAGGAATTAAAAAATTTTACAGAAAATGGTGGAAAACTTAGAGTTATAACAACTTCATATATGGGTGCAACGGATATAAAAGCTATCGAAGAACTTAATAAACTAAATAATACAGAAATAAAAATAAGTTATGATACAAAAAGAACTAGATTACATGCAAAAACATATGTATTTTATAGAAATAGTGGATTTACGACATCTTATGTTGGTTCTTCTAATATGTCAAATGCAGCATTAACAAGTGGCTTAGAGTGGAATGTAAAGGTAACTAAAAAAGATTTACCAGAAACAATAGAAAAAATAGAAGCTACATTTGAGAGCTATTGGAATTCTAATGATTTTGAAATTTATGATGAAAATAAAAAGGAAAAACTAGCTAAATCATTAAACTCTGAAAAATATTTAAATTCTAAAAGTGACAATATATATAATATGGATATAAAACCATATTCATATCAGCAAGAAATACTAGATAAATTAGAAGCAGAACGAAAAGTTAGAAATCATTATAGAAATCTTGTTGTAGCTGCAACTGGTACAGGAAAAACAGTTATTTCAGCCTTAGATTACAAAAGATTTAAAAAAGAAAATCCTGAAAAAACATGTAGATTATTATTTGTAGCACATAGAGAAGAAATATTAAAGCAAAGTATATATACATTTAGATCTATATTAAAAGATTCAAATTTTGGAGATTTATTTGTGGGAAATCACAGACCAGAAAGTATAGATAATTTATTCGTATCAATACAAACATTTAATTCTAAAGAGTTTACTGAAAAAACTAGTAAAGATTTTTATGATTATATAGTTATAGACGAATTTCATCATGCAGCAGCACCAACATATCAAAATCTATTAGAATATTATAAACCAAGTATTCTTTTAGGACTAACTGCAACTCCAGAAAGAATGGATGGACAAAATGTTTTAAAATATTTTGATAATAGAGTAGCAGCAGAAATAAGACTTCCTGAGGCGATAGATAAGAAATTACTTTGTCCATTTCAATATTTTGGAGTAACTGATAATGTAGATTTAGATAAATTAAAATGGACTACTGGAGGTTATGATAAAAATGAATTATCAAATGTATATACAATTGATACTAAATATGCTGAAAAAAGGGCAGATATGATTGTTAAATCTACAAAAAAATATGTCACTGATATAAATGATGTAAAAGGCATAGGATTTTGCGTTTCTATAAAGCATGCGGAATTTATGAGTGAATATTTTAATAAGTGTGGTATAAAATCAATGGCTTTAAGTGGAAAATCTTCTGATGACGAAAGAAAAAATGCTAAAGATAATCTAGTATCTGGAAAAATAAAATTTATATTTGTTGTAGACATATATAATGAAGGTGTTGATATACCAGAAATAAATACAGTATTATTTTTACGTCCAACAGAATCACTAACAGTGTTCTTGCAACAATTAGGTAGAGGACTTAGATTAGCTGATAGTAAAGAGTGTTTGACTGTATTAGATTTTATAGGACAAGCAAATAAAAAATATAATTTTGAAGAAAAATTTGCCTCATTATTATCTAATCTAACTAAAAGTGTTGAACAAGAAATTAAAAGAGGTTTTATATCAGTCCCAAAGGGTTGTTATATACACTTAGAAAAGAAAGCGAGAAGCTATATCCTACAGAATATAAAAGCATCTTATGGTAATAAAAATTCTATTGCAAATAGAATATCAACTTTTGAAGAAGATAGTGGTAAAAAATTATGTCTATCTAATTTCTTAGAATATTACAATCTAGATGCTAAAAAAATATATAAATATAAGGATACATCTTTTAGTAGACTATGTGTAATTGCAAATAAAAAGAAAGATTTTTATGAAGAAGGAGAATGGATTTTAAGTAAATCAATG
>JARHZK010000137.1 GCA_029258245.1 Longicatena sp.
GCTATTAAAATTACGCGAATTCGATCTTCTCGATCATAATTCATTTTTACATAACTACAACATATACGATCTTTGCTATGGCAATCCATGCATTTTCCTAATTTACGACATGGTGTTTGTTTCTGTAAACGAGAACAATTCATTGGTGCTGCAAGCATGCGAATACGTTGTTTTGCTGCATCTTCATCCGCTACAATTTTATTATATCCTGCAACAACAATAACTTGTTTAGGACCAAAAACCATAGCACTCACACGATTTCCATGACCATCCACATTAATTAATGAACCATCTAATGTAATTGCATTTGAACTACATAGAAAAGTATCTGCCAAAAATGCTTTTCTTGCTTCTTCATCGCTTTCTTCTCTTGTCATAGAAGCATCATTATGTGTTCGATAAATAATATCCCTTTTCTTTAGTAGATCAATAATTCCTGTTTCTACTAACGTTCTTGTACCTCCATCACATACAAGTGTATGATCTTGAATTAATTCATTAACATATTGTTGTGCTTGTGTTTTGTCTTCCGCAATAAATACTTTCATACCATTTGCTTCTAATGCTTCTTTGCATTTTTTTAAATGAATTTGTATAATTGCTTTTTTACTTGCATCCATATTCTATCTCCTTATATTTGTTTCCTAACTGTGTGTAATGATTCGCATTATGCAATATTTTTAAAATTTGCTCTTTTGATATCTGCTTAATAATTTTACAAGGACACCCAACTACAACACTACCATCTGGTATATTCATATTTTCCATTACAAGCGCATTTGCTCCAACAATGCAATGTTTTCCAATAGTTGCCCCATTTAAAATAGTAGCTCCCATCCCAATCAATACTTCATCTTCTATATGACATCCATGTAATGTTGCATTATGTCCAACACTTACCCTGTTTCCAATATATAAACGATGATTAGGATCGGTATGAAGCGTACAATTATCTTGAATATTACTGTCTTCTCCAATTTCAATTTTATCTTGATCTCCTCGAATAACAGCACCAAACCATACACTCGCATTTTTATGTAGATGAACATTTCCAATAATTGTTGAATTTGAGCTTATATAACAGGATCTATCAATTTTAGGTATATAATTGTTATATTGTAATATCATAGAATCACCTCGTTCACTTCATTATAACATAAAAAAAGATGATTATACTCATCTCTTTTCATCCCTATGATCTTGTTTATAATCTTTATAAAAATTCGTAAAAGCTTGGCATGAACTACAATCTTGTGAACACGATCCACAACCGCTTTTTTTCTTATTTCTTGTTGCATAGAAAATCAAAATAAGTAACCCTATAATAATTCCACTTACAATAATATCTGCAAAATTCATAGTATCACTTCCTATCTATTACATACAGTATATGCAATTTTTCAAAAAATGTCACTAGATAAACATCAATCCAATATGATAAATAATAAATGCTACAACATATGCAACACCTGTTTGATAAAGTACTGTTAAAATTGCTTCTTTCATAGAGCCCAATTCTCTTTTAGTTGCGGCAAATGCTGCAATACAAGGCATATATAATACTGTAAATACTAAATAAACAAATGCAGATAAAGGAGTAAAAATACTCATTAAAGCTATAGATAAACTTGCATCTGTAGTTGAATTCGTTAAAACAGATAATGTTGAAACAACACTTTCTTTCGCTGTAATTCCAGTAAACAAAGCTGTACTTGCACGCCAATCATCAAACCCTAGAGGTGCAAAAATGTGAGAAATACTTGTGCCAATACTTGCTAACATACTCGTAGTAGAATTCTCCACAAAATTAAATGAAAAATCAAAGCTTTGTAAAAACCAAATAACAATAGAAGCAACAAAAATAATTGTAAAAGCTTTACGTAAAAAGTCTTTTGCTTTCTCCCACATATGTAAAACAACACTTTTTGTACTTGGAATACGATATGCGGGAAGTTCTAATACAAAAGGTACAGGATCTCCTTGAAATATTGTTTGTTTAAATAATAATGCAGAAAGTATAGCAACTATAATCCCAATCAAATATACCGCCATTAAAATAAGAGCCGTATGATGAGGAAAAAAAGCTGCAGTAATCATTCCATAAATAGGTAATTTTGCACTACATGACATAAATGGAGTCACAATAATTGTCATCTTACGATCTCGATCACTGCTCAGTGTTCTTGTAGACATAATAGCAGGTACACTGCAACCAAAACCAATCAACATAGGAACAAAGCTTCTTCCGCTTAACCCTATTTTACGCAATGCTTTATCCATAACAAAAGCAACACGTGCCATATATCCACTATCCTCTAATAAAGATAAGAAGAAAAATAATGTCACAATCAAGGGTAAAAATGAAATAACACTTCCTACTCCTTGACAAATACCATCAATAATTAATCCATATAACCATGAACTCAAATGAAATTGTAATAATGCATGACCAAAAGATTGAATACCTACTTCAATCCATTCTTCTAAAAGTCCTTGAAGCGTTCCACCAATAGGACCAAACGTAAAATAGAAAATCATCAACATAATTAGTAAAAAAATAGGAATCCCTAAATACTTATGCGTTAACCATCGATCTATTCTTTCACTTCTTTTAATACCTGTTGAATCATTATTTTTAGTAACACACTCTTTTACTATTTCTTCAATATAGGAATATCGCATATCTGCAAGTGCTGCTTCTCGATCTGTATCAAGGTTCTTTTCCATATTTTCAATTATTTTTTCGATAATTTCAATATCAGATGAATGAAGTTCTAATGCTTTTTGCATAGGTTCATCGCCCTCTATTAACTTAGTTGCAGCAAAACGTATAGGAAAACCTACCTTTTGTGCATGATCTTCAATAATATGTGCTATCGAATGGATTGCACGATGTACCTCTCCTTTACAAAAGTCAATATGCGTTGGTTCCTTATGTATTTTAACTTCTTTCTTTACTACATTAATTAAATCATCAATTCCTTCATTTTTACTTGCCGAAATCATAACAATAGGAATATGTAAATATTCTGATAATTTCTTTACATCAATACTATTTCCACTTGCAATTACTTCATCCATCATATTTAATGCAATTACCATCGGTTTATTTAATTCCATTAATTGCAAGGACAAATAAAGATTTCGTTCAATATTTGTAGCGTCAACAATATTAATAATTAATTCAGGGTTTTCTTTTAAAATAAAATCCCGCGTTACAACTTCTTCACTTGTATAGGGAGATAATGAATAAATTCCAGGTAAATCTACTAATGTTGCTTCACTAAATTTTTTTATTTTTCCCGTTTTTCTTTCAACCGTAACCCCTGGAAAATTTCCAACATGTTGATTGCTGCCCGTCAAACGATTAAATAAAGTTGTTTTCCCACAGTTTTGATTTCCTGCTAATGCAATCATCACTTCATTCATTCACTCTCCTCCTCTACAATCATTTTAATTTTTGCAGCATCCTCTAAACGAATTGTTAATACATACCCACGTAAAAACAATTCCATTGGATCTCCCATAGGTGCTATTTTTGTAACTTTTATATTTGTTTTTGGTGTTAGCCCCATATCTAATAATCTTCTACGTAGTGCCCCTTGTCCACCAACGTTTTTTATAATCCCACCATTTCCTGGCTTTATTTTATCTAACGTTGTAATCATTCATAAATTCATCCTTCCATCGCCTATAACTTTACATCATAATAATACTCACAAATACTACAATGTCAATAAAAAAAGAGAGACCCTCTCTCTTTAGCAACAACATAATGGATAGCACATCAAACCACTTCCACCACAGCACATATTACATAGCATTACATAACAACATAAATTCGTAATTCCACCAAATGGTGTTTGCATTGTTCGATATACATTTTTACCTCTTTGCAATTGTGCATATAATTGACGATACTGCTGATTACTTGGATCCATTTGACATGCCTTTTCAGCTGCATCCATAGCAGCAATTTGATTTCCTAATCCATAATTTGCAATCGCAAATAAATAATACCAACTTGCATCTCGATTTTGAATATTTACTAATACATTATATGCTGCTTGATATTGACCAGCATTCAAATAATTCACAGCTGATTGAAAATCATTCGCTGCATTTCCATAAGATTGATTATAATTTTGTTGATATCCACCAGAAGAATATCCACTATTCCCCCAAAAATCTTGAGGACCACCATTCTTTTTATAATTCATAACTTGTTGATATGCATTTTGAACTTCTTTAAATTTTTCTTCTGCACCCGGTTCTTTGTTTATATCCGGATGATATTTTTTTGCTAATTTACGGTATGCGCGTTTTATTTCATCTTCACTTGCATCTCTTGAGATGCCTAATACTCTATATGGATCTTCCATCATCTTCTCCTAATCTTTTCTTTTGTGTTAATACAAATTTTGCCCACACTCCAGAATATAATACATTTCTTAATATGTCTTCATACTCAATAATCGGTAACATTTCAAATGCTTCACACGATGTTGCTATCATAAGCTCTAAAATATTATGCATACGATTATCAAAATTTTCTTTCTTTTCTTCTTCTATCAAAGGATTAAAACATCCTTTTTTCTTATCAAATTCTAAATCATCATAAGCATCTAACAAATATATATAGCGACCTAGATAATCCCCCATCTTATATAATTCATTCTTCCATTCATCTTCTTTCATACATATAATTTCAGCCATAACCTTACCTGTTAAAGAAGATAATTGATCTAAATCATAAATTTTTTTCTTTTCTAAATCTCCATTATCTTTTAGTGCTTGTTCAATATTTTCTATTTTCTTTGGATACTTATTCTTTATTTGTATATATTTTCTTTTTAATATACATTGATATATATGAGATGTATAGGAATGTTCATCTTCCCAATTATCTTTACACTTTAAATATGTTAAAACAATGGTCATTTCAGCAGCATATGTTACATATTCATTCTCATACATAATATGCTTTTTCATCGGATGAATGATACAACGCTTTAATTCTTTTATAGAATCTGGTTCATACAATGCGGTTAATAATATAGCAAGAAATGTCATATCATAATTCAAAGATAATCTAGACCATTCTCCAAATTCTTTTTTTAAACTTTGACATAATCCACAATAAAATCCCCGATATATTTCAAAATCCTTAATTTTTAGTTCTGGTTGATTCACAACCACATATCCAAACATAACATCCCTCATTTACGCTCATGTAACATAGTTTATACTTTTCTATGTAAAAATTCAAGAATGTACCTAAAAATAACACGATTCTACATATTTTATAAAAAAAAGTAGATGAACCTACTTTTTTTCTTCATTTAAATCATTTAATACATATTCATATACTTCTTTTAACTGTTTTCCAATTTCTTTTATATCTCTAGCTTTCGCAACTTTATAGCCTTCTTCCGTAACATCTTTCAATTCATGTGTTAAAATCCCACTGATTTTATTATGGAATTCTTCCATAGTAGATGCTTTATATACATTTATACCATCTTTGAACCAACCTTCATAAATAGGTATATCTCTTACTAACGTTGGTATTTTACTTGCTAAGGCTTCTAATAAAACAATTCCTTCCGTTTCTTCATGCGTCATAAATAAGAATAAATCGGCACCTAAATATGCATCTCTTAATTCTTCTCTAGGGATATATCCTGGGAAATGAAGATTATCAAGTTTGGTTTGTACTGCTTGTTTTATATGCGCAGGAACTGTATTTAAATTCGTATAGCCAAACCATACAAAATGATATTCAGGCATTTGTTTTGCCAATTCAACAAAATCCACAATACCTTTACGTTCAATGTACAGACCAACTGAAATAATAACCTTATCGCTATCTTTAAATCCATATTTTTTTCTAAAATTCTTTGCTCTTTCTTCATTTTGTTCATAGAATTTTAAATCAATTCCATTAGAAATCGCAACAATTGGTTTTCCTAAATCATAATTTTCCAATAATTTTTTCGAATATGGAGTCGGTGTAATAATTAAATCGGCACTTGAATAACATTTTTTTAACCATGTTTTAAATAATGGTGCAACTTGATTCGATAATAAAAATGAATTTTGAAAATCTTCCTCTGTTGAATGTGCATGATAAATAACTTTTTTACCTAATTTTTTTGCTTTTTTCCCCATAAGATATGATTCTGGAAATATCGTATTAATATGAATTAAATCATAATCTTTATCTTTTGCATTTGTTGTAAATGGGACATTATTTAAAGCCAATGCTTCTTTTTGATGAACCATCGCCCTTCCTACTCCACTTTTTGCAATTTGTTTTTGTTTATCAGAATGTAATAAGATTTTCATTGTACCACCGCCATGCCTTATAGTATATCACATTACGTATAAATACACCATGTTTCCTTTTTATTTTTATAGCAATAATAAAGAAAGATTTGTGAGTTCTTTAGTAGATATAATTTCACAAATCTTTCTTGTTTTATTTATGATTGAATTGTTGCAACATATTCACCATCTACTACGTCTACATAGATTGTATCATCTTTACTAGCATTACCTTCAATCATTTTCTTAGCAATCAAAGTTTCAATATTTCTTTGAATATAACGTTTCATAGGTCTTGCTCCATATACTGGATCAACCCCTTGTACAGCAATATTACGATATACTGCATCACTTACATTTAATTTAATATCCTTATTTTGTAATCGAATAACAAGTTCATTTATAAATTTATGCGCAATTTTATCTAGCATGTCTTCATTCAATGCATTAAATACAATAATTTCATCAATACGATTAATAAATTCAGGTTTGAAGTATTTTTTAACTTCATTTAAATATTTGCTTTCTTTATCATCATCAAACGCAAATTGACTACCCAAATTACTTGTCATAATTAATAAGGTATTTTTAAAATCAACCGTTACACCTTTTGAATCGGTAATACGTCCATCATCTAATATTTGTAATAATACATTAAATACATCTGGATGTGCTTTTTCAACTTCATCAAATAATACAATAGAATAAGGATTTCTACGCACAGCCTCTGTCAATTGTCCACCTTCATCATATCCTACATATCCTGGAGGCGCACCAATTAAACGTGCCACACTATGTTTCTCCATATATTCACTCATATCAATACGAACAATATGGGATTCACTATCAAATAATTGTTCTGCTAATGCCTTTGCAACTTCTGTTTTACCAACTCCTGTTGGTCCTAAGAATAAGAAACTACCAATCGGACGATTCTCATCTTGAATTTGCGCTTTACTTCTTAAAATTGCATCTGTTACAAGCTCTAATGCATTATCTTGACCAATCACACGTTTTTGTAAAGAATCTTTTAAGTGCAATAATTTTTGACGTTCTCCTTCTACAAGACGAGAAACCTCAACACCTGTCCATCGAGATACAATTTTCGCAATCATTTCTTCATTTACAGTTTCCTGAATCAATGCATCATCATTCTTTTCTTTTTCTGCTTGTTCTTTAATCAATTGTTCTAAATGAGGAATTGTTCCATATTGTAATTTTGCTGCATCTTCATAACGAGCTTCACTTTGGGCCTGCTCTAAATCCAATCTTGCTCTTTCTAATTCTACTTTTGCATTTTTACTTTCTTCAAGTTCTGCTTTTTCATCTTCCCATTTTGTATATAATACATCTTTCTTTGCACGAAGTTCTTCTAATTCTTTACGAATATCCTCTAAACGTTGCAATGTTTTTTTATCATCTTCTTTTTTCAATGCCGTTTCTTCAATTTGCAACTGCATAATTTTACGTTGTAATTCATCTAATTCTTGTGGCATTGATTCCATTTCCACACGCAATGTAGCACATGCTTCATCCACTAAATCAATTGCTTTATCCGGTAAGAAACGGTCGCTAATATAACGATTTGACATAACTGCAGCAGCAATAATAGCTTCGTCAAGAATTTTTACACCATGATAAGATTCAAAACGATCTTTTAAGCCACGAAGAATACTAATCGTATCTTCTACACTTGGTTCTTGTACAGTAACTCTTTGAAAACGTCTTTCTAATGCAGCATCTTTTTCTATATATTGACGATACTCATTAAATGTAGTTGCTCCAATACAACGAAGTTCTCCACGTGCAAGCATTGGCTTCAACATATTTCCTGCATCCATACTACCTTCTGTTTTACCAGCACCAACTAAATTATGAAGTTCATCAATAAATAAAATAATATTTCCATTTGCATTTTTAACTTCTTCTAAGATAGATTTCAAACGTTCTTCAAATTCACCACGATATTTTGCACCTGCAATCAAAGACCCCATATCTAATTCTATTAATTTTTTATCTTTTAAAGAACTAGGTACATCACCTTTCATAATTCGCCATGCAATACCTTCTACAACAGCTGTTTTACCAACACCCGGCTCACCAATTAATACTGGATTATTTTTTGTTTTACGAGATAAAATTTGAATAACTCTTCGAATTTCATCATCACGACCAATAATTGGATCAATTTTGCCATTCTTAACATCCTCAACCAAATCTCTACCATACTTACTTAAGGCTTCTAAATTACTTTCTGCATTTGGTGTATCCATTTTCTTTCCACCACGTCGCTGTAATTCTTCATCTTTGCAAGTATTCTCTTTTAAGTTGAATTCTTTTACTAATTTTTTTGATATATATGATTTATTAAACATTAATGCAATCCATACACTCGCTACACTTAAATAACTTTCATCAATGGAAGCACTCCATTTTTCAGCTTGATCAAATGATTTTACTACTTCATTTGATAATTGTGGATTAACATTAGAACTACAAGCAACATGATTCATTTCATCATCAATTATTTGTAAAGCTCGCTGCTTATCAACGTTTAGACGTTTAAATAAACCATCTAATACATCATTTTCGAAAATTGATTTTAACATCTGTATTGTATCAATCGATGTATGTTGATAGCTTTTACAAATTTCAATTGCATGCATAATGACTTCTTGCAATTTTTCACTCATTTTTTCAAAATTCATAATCTCACACTCCTTTTAGCACTCTACTTCTTTGATTGCTAATTGTATTATAGCACAACTTTTAGCACTGTCAACATATGAGTGCTAATTTTTCAAACTTTTTTAAAACATCATTGACACTAAGGATGAAAAATGATATAACCTAGTTAGTCTTAGCTAACTATCATATAGCCGATATGTTACAGACTCCCATTTTTTTCAATATTAAGTTAGACTAATCTAACTTAAGTTAATTCGATAACAGAAGGAGAATAAAGTATATGATGAAAACATTTGAATTGTTATTAGTTGAATTATGTTCACCTACCTTAATTGGTGTGAAACCAGCTAGCCTATTTACATATCAAGAAAACAGTATTGAAAACATTTATGATGAAGTGAACTACTTCAATAGCAAACTAAATAACATTGGTATCAAAATTACCATTTTAAAAAAATGTATAAAATCACAATCTTATCTAATCTATATTTATCGAGAAAAACAGTTAAAATCTATCTTATCAAATACAAATATTGTAAATTTTTTACATCAAGCTGGATATCCTATGAGCAAATCAGTAGAAGGAATATTAAACATATTATCTAATCGTCTTTGTCTTCAACAAGATTTTCCTCATGAAATTGGAATCTTTCTTGGATATCCCTTAGAGGATGTGATAGGTTTTATTAAAAACAAAGGAAAAAATTGTAGATGCTGTGGATATTGGAAAGTTTATGGAAATCCAAATACCGCGAAAAAATTATTTCATTTATACACGATGTGCGAAAATTATTGTATGCAGTGTTTTGCGAATGGAACATCCGTTCAACAGTTAGCAAGAGCCGTATAATTCATAGGAGGAAAAAGTTATGAGTAGATTTGCAGTTATATATTGGAGTGGAACAGGTAATACAGAACAAATGGCAAATGCTGTTAATGAAGGAATTATAGAATCAGGAAATGAAGCCGATGTTTTAACATCCGCTGAATTCAATTGTGGTTTAATTGAAAATTATGCAGGATTTGCATTTGGATGCCCGTCTATGGGTGCTGAACAATTAGAAGAAAGCGAATTCGAACCAATGTTTGAAGAAGTAAAGGCTTCTTTAAATGGCAAAAAAGTTGCATTATTTGGTTCTTTTGGTTGGGGTGACGGAGAATGGATGCGAAATTGGTATGCAGATTGCGAAAACAATGGTTGTATACTTGTATGTGATCCAATCATTTGCAATGGAGCTCCTGATTCTCAAACAGAACAAGAATTGAAAGAATTAGGCAAAGCTTTAGTTTCCTAAACATTTGTTCAAATTGTCAATGTAGCACTTTGATAGGCTACATTTTTTATTTGTTTATCTATGTATGAATATTGTTCTTTTGCATTCCTTTTAATATATTTTTGTCCGTGAATTCAATAGTCATTATACATGCTAACTAAAAAAAATCTGCTATTCTTAAAAAAATAACAGATTTTTTACTTATATCTTTATAATACAAGAGATGGTGCAGAATAAACTCGGCTTTTTAATTCATTATCTAGCATATATAATCCTTTCGGATCTGAACCAAATAATTCCATTTTTGTAATCATATCAGAAGCATTTTTTTCTTCTTCCCCTTGCTCTTTAACAAACCAATCTAAAAATTGTAATGTTCTAAAATCATTTACACTTTGTGCAGCAGCATAGATATTATGAATTAAAGATGTAACATATTTTTCGTGTTCTAAGCCTGCCATCAATGGATCGATAAGTTCATTAAATTCTTTATTGGGTTTATCTATTTGTTCTAATGTCACTTTTTCTCCATTGTTATGCATAAAATGATACATTAACATTGCATGTTCTTGTTCTTCTTTCGCTTGAATTTCATACCAGTTTGCAAATCCTTCAAGACCTTTAGATTCATAATAATTGGCAAAATCTAAGTATAGATATGCTGAATAAAACTCTGCATTAATTTGTTCATTCATCAATTTTGAAACTTTTTCTTCCATACAAATACCTCCTATAATATTTCTATAGAAATCATAACAAAGTTAAGTCTTTCCGTCAATCCATCATTGAAATACTAAATATTTTATTTTAGTAACTGACTAAAATACTTTTTGGTTTTTACTCCGTTTCTTATTTATTTCATAAAAACTCAACAATATCACCATCCTGAATCAACTCTAAAAGTTGCATTTCATTTTCATTTAAATGACCCACACGATTTCGCGTTCCATCATTTATTATTGGAATTTTAATAATTTGTACCTCACCAGCATAGTGCTTATAATTATCATTTACAATTACAACATCTCCAATATCAAACATTTCATTTTCACACGTTCTTGGTGTTACTTTTTTATTGGGTAAACTATATATAAATCTCGATATACGTGTACGCCAAATCCATTCAGAACTATCCCCCATATCTAAATGTGGAAAGAAATCAAATAAAATTTCTTTTTCAATATCTAAAATATTTTGATCTAAATCAATACGCAAGCGCATTATAGGCTTCTCTAAATCAATAATATGATAATCCATTAACATTTTTAAAGTAGGTTCTAAATTATCTTTATCTACATTTTTACTTTCTGCTAATACTTCTTGTAATTTTTTAAATTCTTCTTCACTTGCATACGCATTACCAATCAATAAATTATCTACTTGACCCGTTGCTAAAATCATACGAGCTTGTAAATCGATAGGGAGCATTCGCAATTTTTCTACAGTAGGCAAACCATTCACAGCTCCCCATACTCCATGAGTATTCGGCTGTGTTGAGCTAATAAACGCTCCAATACGCACATCATCAGAAAGTTCCTTCATCGTTTTATTGGCATCTATAAACTTATTCCATTTCATTCCTGTGTACTTTTGTGGATAAAAATTATGGCACACACTAATTTTTTTAGGATCAATTCCTTGTTTCAATAACCCTTCTACAATTTCAATAGAGTTATTAAATTCAATTTTAATTCCATATGGATTTTCTACTAATTTAGCATCTACTTTTGCACCATAACTTAAATCCATTCGTAGAATATCTACATGAATACTGTGAAATACAGACAAATCTTCTGGTGTAGCTCCAATTTTTTCAAAACACATTGGATTTACATCTAAAGAAACTTCTAAATTATACTCATGTGCTGCTGCAACTAAATTTTTAAAATAAGACAACACATCTTCTCTAGTTCCTTCTACTGAAAACATGCTAGAAAATACACGTGTCACTCCATAACTTGAAGCTAGTTTAAAATAATTTTTTATTTCATCTAATGGTCTTAAGTCCGGATAAACCGATATACCTAACTCATATTTCATTTTTGTTTTCTCCTAATTTCTTTACACTTATCATTTTCTTTAAATAGACATACAATCGATTCCGTATGAAATGTATTTGGAAACATATCAACTCCATGAATTTCTTTAAACCGATATCCATATTTAGCAAACAATTGCAAATCTCTCATTTGCGTTTGCGGATTACATGAAATATATAATACTTTTTTAGGATTTAATTTTGCTAAACTAGAAATAAATACTTCACTACTTCCTGCACGAGGTGGATCTAAAATTACAACATCCAAATGTTCTTTTTTATTTGCCATCTTCTGCATGAATTTTCCTGCATCATCACAAATAAAACGGATATTTTTAATATTATTTAATTTTGCATTTTTCTTTGCATCCTCGATTGCATCTTTATTTAATTCAACACCAATTACTTGTTTTACAAATTTAGAAGCATACATACCAATTGTTCCGATTCCACAATAAGCATCTAAAATTGTTTCATTTCCTTTTAATTTTAATAAATCGATTCCTTTTTTATACAAAACCTCACATTGTTCATGATTAATTTGATAAAACGATTTTGAAGAAATATGAAACTGTAATCCACATAGAGCATCATTTATAAATCCTGGACCATATAATACCCTTTCTTGATCTCCCAATACTACACTTGTTTTACGGGTATTTACATTTTGTACAATTGTAGTTATTTGTGGATATCTTTTTGTTAATTCAGACACAAATGCTTTTCTTGCTGGAAATACTTGTTGATTTAAAACTAAAACAACCATAATTTCTTTGCTTACCATTCCATAACGAATTAATACATGACGAAATAATCCTCTTCTTTTATCTTCGTCATAAGGTTCTATATGCATCTTTTTCATTAATTGCACAATAAATTGAATAATATCATCACAGATCGTTGGATGCAATAAACATCGATTATATGGAATTACATTATGTGTAAATTCTTCATAAAATCCTGCTTGTATTTGCCCTTTCCTATCCTTTTGAAAGCCTATAATCATCTTATTTCGATAATGATATGGTTCTTGCATAGTATCTACATCCACAACTTTTAAATTTAAATTTTTTGCTTTTTTGCATAATGATTTTAAATGCGCAATTTTTCTTTCTTTTTGTCCTTCTTTACTAATATGCATCAATTGACAACTACCACACTTTTCATAGATACCACATTCAGGTTTTACCCTATTCTTACTCGCCTCTATTATATCTATTAACTTTGCACTATATCCTTCTTTTATTTTTTTTACAATTTGCACTTTTACTTTTTCTTTTTCTAATACATGACGTACAAAGATACGATCTTTTCCATGTAATAATACACCGTTACTAGCTTCATCTAAATACGAAATTGTTCCTGTAATTATTTGATTATTTCTTATCATCATAACCCTCTCTATCTATGATCTTCC
>JARHZK010000143.1 GCA_029258245.1 Longicatena sp.
CCCATTTTGAAATCGTTTGTCTGCTAACGTCTAATTTTTCAGCTAATTCCTCTTGCGACCATCCACTCTTTTTTCGCAATTTTATTAATTTATCTGCAAAAATCATAATTCCTTCTCCTCTCATCCTCCATACTGGAACTTTTTTCTAGCTAAAGTATAGCAAAATCGCAATGTGATGTACATCAACTCCTCGTGACAATTCTATATTTACCTGTTTACATTTTATTAAATCATGTTGACAAAATTATATGATTTTATAGTTTATCTTATCATAGTCAAAGAAATAATAAAAAAAACGCACAAACCATATCGTCTGTGCGCGCCTTTGAATCTAAAGCATATTCAGTTTTTAATAGTGTACTGTTAAGTGGAATTTGATTGCACAAATTTGTACTTAACACTTTCTATAACGAAAGTCCCCTTAAAGCACCGTATCAACGTTGGCATGGTTTTTAAATTACTCTGAAAAATTATAAACTGTTCCTTTAGGAAATGTAATGGTCACTCTTGTACATTCTTTTTCTACAGAAACAATATCTAATTTCAAACCTAATCTGTCGCATAATTTTTTCGATAAATACAGTCCCATACCTGTAGAATTTATTTTGTTTCTATTTGAACCTGTGAATCCTTTTTCAAATACACGAGATAACTCAGATGCTTTTATTCCACAGCCATTATCTTCAATCACAAGCAATATATTTGTACCCTTGTTTTGACTGTATATCGTCAGTTTATTTTCCTGCTTATCAAAATACTTAATCGTATTTTGCACGATTTGAGATAAAATGAATGTCAACCATTTTTCATCCGTATAAACAACATTTTCTATATCATGGATATTGATAATTGTCTTCCTTTCCATAAGCGAATGACGGAATTTCAGAACGACATTATGTATTATTTCATCTAACTGCAACTGCTTTACAAAATAGTCCTTTTCCGTATTTTCGCTTCTTGCATAATAAAGCATTTGTTCCACTAACTGAAATATTTTATCTGTTTCTTTTTTTAATGTGTAATTTTTTGTATTGTCAAACGTCAACGATAATGCTCCTATCGGTATTTTAATTTCATGGACGAAACTTTCTACATATTCTTGATAGTCTTGCTTTTCCTCTGTGATTTTGCCGATTTCATCATTCATAGATTTACAGGCTTTTTTTAGTGCGTAGTAATAAGCTTCATTTTGAATTTCTTTCGGCTTTGATAAAACATCTGCAATATAATAGGTTTCTTCCAGCTCGTCTACTAAATCAATAATATGTTGTGAAATCTTACGTTTCTTTTTATATACATACCACAAAAAAAGAATTTGTATACTGATAAACAGGATTATCAGCAATATAACAAAACATATATCTACACCGTAGAAAATTAAAAGAAAAGCTACTAAGGCAAGAAAGAAAAGTTGAAACAATATCTCCGTTATTTTCTCTTCTAAGAATATAAAAAAACTCACAGTTTCCAACCCTTTCCTCGTATATTTTCCAATACATGAGCAATACCGATTTCTTTCATTTTCTTTTTTAGACGGGTCATATTAACCAGTAATACATTCTCGTCCAAATAATACTTATCGTTCCACAGCTTTTCCAGTAGTTCTTCTTTGCTAATAACTTTATCTTCATTCATAAAGAAATAGTATAAAATGCGAAATTCATTTCTTGTCAGTTCAATACTTTTCTCTTGATACTTCAAAATAGATAAATGTAAATCAAGGGTACAATCCTTTTTCACAAGCTCACGGAAATTATTTGGGTTTGTCAACTGCAATGCACGCTTGATCTTCTCAAGAAGAATAAGCGTGTCATACGGCTTTGTGATGAAGTCCATTCCACCTACTTGAATACTTTTCAGTTCATCGGCATTTGTATCTCTACTTGTTACAAAGATAATAGGCACGGGCATGACTTGTTTTATTTTTTTGCATACCTCATAACCATTTTCATACGGCAGGTTAATATCAAGCAAAACCAATCCCACGGAATATTGTTTTAATTGCTCTGTCAAATTTTCAAAATCAGTCAATAAAACTGTTTCATATCCTTGTGCATTCAATAAATTAGAAAGCTCCAGACGAGTGATTTTGTCATCTTCAATAATTGCTATTCTCATTTCCACCCTCCCTTAATTTACCATTATAATACACTTATGGCAGAAGAAATCGAAAAAATCTAACTCTCCTCGTTAATATTTCGTTTAAAACCGATATACGTCGCAATCCAATAAATTCCATAAATTAGTAAGAAGAAAACTAAATTCAATCCAAAGTAAATTAAATAAAGAAATTTATCTCCCAAAATTTGCTGAACTACATTATTTAATGATGACATCATCACAAAAGAACATAATACTGATGATATAGTAGGAACACAGAATAATACCAACAATTGTTTTCTAACTGTCTTAAATAACGACTTGTCATTTACACCTAATCTTCGTAAAGTCAAATAGCGATATTTGTATTTCGTAGAATCACTCAATGATTGAACCGCTAAAATCGTACCTACTGCGGAAATCAAAATAAATCCAATATACATAAATAGACTAGCAATTATTGCGGTCATTGCATTTTGTTCTTCAATAGCAGAACCTCTTACAAAAACTCTATAATATTGTACATTTTTTTCTCCATCATCATTCACTGTTACCAAGCGATAATTCAAATCCTGTTTGATTTTTCTCTAAGTTTTGCATCTGTTTCTTCCACAGTATCTATAATCAAATGTTGTTCAGATATTTCTAAATCCTGTACATAACTATCTGGAACAATCAAAACGAAATAACCACTATTATTTATGGAGTTCCACTAAGATTTTGTGTCATATCCTTTTAAAGTTAAATTTTTATTGGATAAGCTGATAGCTTCAATTTCTTTATTATCCTCAATCTTATAAGACAGCTTGCTATCTGTAACTATAAAATATTCGTCATTTTTTAATGAGAGTTTATTCATACCTCTTATGGAACGTAATTTATTATAATCACTCAACTTCATTACTGGATCAAAGTGATAGAACTGCACATCATAATAATTTTGTATCTGATGATTTGGTTCTTTATAAATATTATACTCAAATGTTTCCTTTATTGTATAATCTTCATCTACCACATTTACATATTCTTCAAAATTATCAAATGGTAGCTTATCATCAAATACTTGCACATCATAAGGAGTAGTTAGATTTATGCTCGTTTCATACGAAGCTTTGTTGATACTTGAATAGTTTAGAGCTAATAATGAAACTAAAATTAACATTGACAATGTTCCAAATGTAAAACTCATAGTTCTTGCTTTTGACGCAAAAGTTCTTATTACAAAAAGATTATCTTTTTGGTATTTCATTTTTTTACTCTTTAAAAGAACAGATAAGAACATATCTGCACAAGTTGCAGATATACCATAAATACCAATGATTAACATAATAACACTAATCGTTAAATAAGTGATTGTTTCATTCTCCTCACCAAACTTTTCCATAGTACAGCGTGAATTCCACAGAAAAAGTGAAGCAATAGTAAGGATAAAACTGATAAAAAATAAAATGTTCCTATTTTTATTATTGCGAAACATTTTCTTTTCATTCTGTTTGTCAAAGTAAAGAACATCGTGTACCGTCATTTTTCTAATTCTTAGCAAAAGATTAAACAAAACTAATACATATATTTCCAAAAAAAAAATAGCAAGCAGTTCTATGGAAATAAAATTTAATGAAATGAAGATAATTTCTGGAATGCCCATCAATTTTACAATCACCAACGACACAAATTGACTGAATACAAATCCAATAGGAATAGCTAAAGCAAAAGCAAAAAAACCTAACATTACATTTTCAAACACGAGTAATCGAGCTATTTCTTTTTTTCTAATTCCAAAAAGCATATATGTTCCAAGTTCTTTACTTTGCTTTTCAAACATAAACCTTGTTGTATAGTTGATTAAAAAACATACCACAAAAATAATAAGTATATTGACAGCGAGCAATGTGTTCTTAAATGCATCCATCCTGGAAGATAATTTTACTACTCATCTGAACTGGC
>JARHZK010000148.1 GCA_029258245.1 Longicatena sp.
TGTTTTCTTTTGACACCTTCTGGTATGTCGGGAATAATACCCTTACGATACATTTCAATACATTTCATTTTAAATTCATAACTATAACGCATAATAAAATACCCTCCTTACTGGTTTGTCCAGTAAAAAGGGTACATATCAATTCAAGTATCTTTTTCTTTAATTCTAGTATTTTGCAAGCAGGTAACCACAGATTATACCTTAGCTTCCTTTTGTTGGGAAAACTCCCGTTTCCCGCTTTAAAATTATTTTATTAGAAACACAAACTCTCAATAAGTTGCTCCTATGTGTTTTATCGCTACGACGCTGTATCCAACATATTTTCGATGAATACCCCATATCCTTTCATTGGATCACCTACCACTACATGAGTTACTGCACCAATTAATTTATCATCTTGCACAATTGGACTTCCGCTCATTCCTTGTACAATTCCATTACTTATTTGAATTAAATTTTGATCTGTAACTTTAAATACAATTCCTTTCACTTTTTTTGATTGCTGATCCTTTATGTCAGTAATTTCTATTTCATATGGTTTAATTTCATTTCCATTAACAACTGTATACATAAAGGCTTTCCCTGTGTGTATTTCATTATTGGAAGCACACTCAATCATTTTCGTTTGTTCCTTATGATTTGAATATTTTCCATAAATTCCAAAAATAGTATTTTTTTCAATTGTTCCAATTGGTTTCTCGTAAGCAATTGTTCCGTGTTTTTCTCCAGCATCATAATTTGTTGATTTTTTAATGGAAGTAATTGTTGCTGGATATATTCCCCCATTATTCACACAAGCTAATTGTTGTGTATCAAAATCCATAATTTCATGTCCTAAACATCCATAGGTAGATGAATTAGGTTCATAAAATGTAACAGTGCCAATTCCCGTAATTTTATCTTTTACATAAATTCCACTTTTAAAGTTTTTATTTTCTTGATCATATACATAATAAAGATATGTATTTTTACTTTGATCATTGCGAATGATAGAAATTGGAACTATGTCTTTATTCGTACTTTTATAAAATCGAATCAATGCTTCTTGCATTTCTTTAATAGAAGTAATTTTTTTATCATTGATATGTGTAATCAGATCTCCTTTTTGTAAATACTTAGAAGAACTATATTGTTTTCCATTACAATGAAACGTATATGTTCCATTAATCATTACACCATCATATCTTGCTTCTATACCAACACTATCTCCACCAAGAATTACTTTTTCACTTGCGTATATTTGACAAGGAAAAAATAATAAAACAGCACTTATCATATATACAAAAAATTTCTTTGACATTTTATCACCTTCTACATTAGTTTACCCAAATAAACGTGATATTATCAAAGAAATTGTATTTTATCTTTTTGCTTTATTTAATAGTTCTTGTGCCATAGTCTTTGCAGAATCACTATCAGAACCACTGCTAATCATTGCTAATTCTTGAATTCGTTCATCATTATCTAATAAATGAATATTTGTTTTTGTATTGTTATCATTTTGTTCTTTTTTTACAACATAATGATATTTTGCACATGCGGCAACAGGAGCTAAATGCGTAACACAGAAAACTTGAACTTGTTGTGCAAGTTCTTGCATTTTTTTACCAATAGCAAAGGCAACATTTCCGCTAACCCCAGTATCAATTTCATCAAAAATAATAGTTTCGATCCCTTGCAAATGTGCAAATACCGTTTTCATACCTAGCATAAAGCGAGATAATTCTCCTCCTGATGCAGTATTTGATAAACTCTTTAGTTGTTCCCCTTTATTCATGGAAATTAAGAATTCAACTTGATCTATACCAGTAGCACATGGTTCAATTTCGTTAAAATTTATATGAAATTTAGCATTCGGCAATTCTAGATCATGCAATTGTTTCATAACATAGTCTTCTAATTCTTTTGCTTTCTTTAAACGCACATCATGCAATTGCTTTGCATTTTTCATATATTCTTTTTTTGCACTTTCCCATTGTTTTATTAATTTATTTAGTACATCTTGTCGATGAAGAATGCTATCAATTGTTTGCTCAAGTTCATCCCGTTTATGTACGATAGCAGAATATTTACCACCATACTTACGATAAATTTTATGAATAAGAGAAATACGATCCATAACTCTTTGATATTCTTGTTCATCAAATTCTAATGTTTGTGCATAATCCTTAACATCAGAAATCACATCTTCTAATGAATAATATAAATCATTCAACTTTGATGCATAGTTCTCTAATTCGTCGTCATATTGTAATGAAGATAAATTATGTGTTGCTTCATATATCGTAGTAAGACAACCTTGTTCACCATCTAACATTTCAATAGTTGAAGCAATCGTTGTACTAACTTTTTCAAAATTAGACATTTTCTTTATTTCTTCTTCTAATTGTTCTAATTCATCTTCTTGAATATTTGCTTCATCTATTTCATTTAATTGAAATGTTAAAAATTCTAAATCATCTTCATTGTATTCTGCATGTAATAAATGATTATATTCATCTCTATATTTTTTATATATTTTATATGTATCTTTTACATTTTTAATTAATGTATCTTCTTGAATAAACTGATCCAATAAGGATAAATGATGCTTTGGATTTAACAGATATTGTGTATCATGTTGTGAATGTAAATCAATCAATTCACTCATGACTTCACGTAAAAAAGAAACACTTATCGTACGTTGATTTAACCGCGTGCTACTTTTACCCTCTTTTGTGAATTCTCTAGTAACTATAATTTGATTTTCATCAATATCATAGCCAGCATTTAATAATATATCTTGTACTTTTTTATTACAAGTTATATCAAATACACCTTCAATAATTGCCTTATCTTTTCCTGTTTTTACCATACTAGAACGAATGCGATCTCCTTTTAAAATTCCAATCGCATCCATCAATAACGATTTTCCAGCTCCAGTTTCTCCAGTAAAAGCAGACATGTTTTCATTTAAAGATAAATTCACTTCATCCAAGAGAATAAAATCTTTTACATATATCTGTGTAAGCATCTTTTCACCTCTTTTTCTTATGTTCTTTCACAATTTTTCGATAATCGAAAACATTTTGCGATGGTTGATCACTAATATGCATAACAAATTCTCGGTTCCCATCACGCCCCAAAATACTACTTTCTTGTAAATGATGTACATATAATCCATGTGAAACTACAAAATCAACCATCTCTTTCAATACTTGAATATGCACTTTTTCATCTTTTACAATTCCATTTTTTCCAATATTTGATTTCCCTGCCTCAAATTGTGGTTTGATTAATATAACAAGTTCTTTTTTCTCTAAAACTTCAAAGAGAGCTGGTAAAATTAATTTTGCTGAAATAAAAGAAACATCCATGCATGCAAACGTAGGAAGTTCATCAAACATATCTTTTGTTAAATAACGGCAATTACATGATTCCATATTAACAACGCGTGAATCATTTTTCAATCGTTCTAATAACTGGTCTTTTCCTACATCTACTGCATATACTTTTAAAGCACCTTGTTTTAAACAAACATCTGTAAAACCACCAGTACTTGCGCCAACATCAATACAAATACGATTTTTTAAATGTAATCCGAAATCTTCAATTACATCATACAATTTGAATCCAGCTCTACTTGCAAAAGCAATCTCTGGTTGTTCCATCCTAATGACATCATTTTCTTCAACTTGCATACTACTTTTGGTAATGATTTTATCGTTAACTTTAACCAAACCTTCCTTAATACAATCTTGTGCTTTGCTTCTTGATAATTCTGGATAAAGTTGTACTAGTTTTTGATCAATTCTCATATAATCTCCTATAAATAACTTGCGATAATTTCACACAAATAATTCATATCTAAATGTTCTAATTTTCTTAATTGAGGAATACTACCATGTTCTACATAATGATCTTTAATTCCTATTCTAATAAAATGCTTCTTGATGCCATGATCATTGGCATATTCAAGAATCGCACTACTCAGCCCACCAATTTTCGCATCTGTTTCAAAAATAATCACAGGTATTGCTAACTGACAAATTTCTTCCATCATTTTTTTATCAATCGGTTTGAAAAAGCGAGCATTCACAACACGAATCGGCAAATTATTCACTTTTGCTTTTGAGATTATTTTATCAACATTTTCACCATACGTAATCACACATAATTTATTTCCTAATTCGGATATCCAACTAGTCCAACTGCCAATTGGAATATTGGAATATTCCCTAACTTTTGAATATGGGGTATTCCCTCTTGGATATCGAATCACAAATGGATGATTTTGCTGAAATGCTGTATACATCAAATCTTGTGCTTCTTTGCTATCTTTTGGTTGTGATAATATCATATTAGGAACATGTCTTAACATAGCAATATCAAACACTCCATGATGTGTTTCTCCATCTTCCCCAACTAATCCACATCGATCTACGCCAATAACAACAGGCAAATCCATACGTGCAACATCGTGATTAATTTGATCATAAGACCGTTGTAAAAATGAAGAATATACACTAATAAATGGTCGAATTCCACTAACTGCTAAACCAGCAGCAAAAGTCATAGCATGCTCTTCTGCAATTCCACAATCAAAACTGCGATCTGGAAATTGTGCGAAGAAATTATTTAATTTACTTCCACCTTTCATTGCAGGAGTAATCGCAACAATCTCTTTATTACTTTTTGCTAAATCACATAATGTAGTTGAAATAACTTCACTCCAACTTTTATGACCCGCTGGCATTTTTGATAACATCATTCCTGTTTTTGGATCAAATTGTGAAACACCATGCCATTTTCCATCCACATCATTTTCCGCATAAGAATAGCCCTTTCCTTTTTTTGTAACCACATGAACAACGATAGGTCCATCATGCTCTTTTGCTATTTCTAAAACTTTAATTAGGCGTTTTAAATCATGTCCATCCACTGGACCAATATAATCTAAATTTAACTCACCAAAAATTGATGTATCTACCACATTCTTTTTTACTGCATTTTTAATGTTTATCATGGAATTTAATACATCTTTTCCTATTTTAGATGTAGATAATACATCTTTCAAATCTACTTTTAAACTATTGTAGGGTTTACTTGTCCGTAATTTTGTAAAATTTTGATCAATTGCTCCTACATTTTTTGATATTGACATATTATTATCATTAAAAATAATAACCATCTTTCTTTGTTCACTACCAATTTGATTCAATGCCTCAAATGACATTCCACCAGTTAATGCTCCATCTCCAATAACAGGAACAATTTGATAATTTTCATGCTTTAAGTCTCTAGCAACGCTCATTCCTAAAGCAGCTGATAAAGAAGTTGAGGAATGCCCTGCTTCCCATGGGTCATGTTCACTTTCTTTCCGTTTTTGAAATCCTGCAATCCCTTTATATTGCCGTAATTGTGCAAACTGTTTAATACGCCCTGTTAAAATTTTATGTATATAGGATTGATGTCCAACATCAAAAATAAATTTATCTCTAGGACTTGAGAACACGTAGTGCATAGCTAATGTTACCTCTACAATTCCTAAATTACTAGAAAGATGCCCACCTGTTTTAGAAACACTTTCAATTAAAAATTCACGTATTTGCGTTGCTACATCTTCTAACTCCGTAATAGATAAAGATTTAATATCTGATGGACCTTTAATATCAAATATATTCATTTGATCACCCCATTAATTTTTTCGATTAACTAACATCGTAAAGATTTCATCTAATGCTTCTGGATTTAAATTTAATCGATGCATTGTCTCTTTCGCATTCTCATAATACATTTCTGCTTCTTTTTTCGCATTATCAATACCTATGACAGAAACATAGGTATGTTTATTATTATCTACATCACTATTTATGTTTTTGCCTAACTCCTCTACTGTACTTGTAACATCTAAGATATCATCTTGAATTTGGAATGATAATCCAATTTCTTTTCCGATTTTTTTCCATGCATCATTGTCCTCTTGTTGATGTGCAATATAGCTAGCACATAACATAGGTAATGTTAATAATTTACCTGTTTTATAGAAGTGAATGTCTTTTAACTCATCTACTGTTAAATCCGCTTTACTTTCTCCTTCTAAATCTTTCATTTGACCTAATACCATTCCATTTGCACCTGCATAATCGCTTAAAACATAGGTAATTGCACTATTTACTTCTGCATCATCCGTCGCACTTGTTGCCAACAAAAATGCATGTGTCAATAATGCATCTCCTGCTAAAATAGCAATAGCTTCTCCAAATTTCATATGACATGTTGGTTGACCTCTTCGCAATGTATCATCATCCATTGCAGGTAAATCGTCATGAATTAAAGAATATGTATGGATCATTTCGATTGCAGCGGCGGCTCTATAACCTTTTGTTTCTTCCATGCCATATGCTTTTAATGTCGCAAATAATAATCTTGGACGAATTCTTTTTCCACCTGCCATCAAAGAATATTGCATAGCTTCTTTTACTTTAGAATCTTTTACATCATCTAAAACATGCGATAAATATTCTTCAAAATCATTCATGATTTTCATCCCCCTGATATGTTTTTAATAATTCACTTACTTTATTTTCAAACTGTGTCAATTGTCCATTACATGAATTAACAAGTTGTAATCCTTCTTCAAATAAAGTAATTGCTTCTTCTAACTCAATCTCATTTTTTTCTAAACAATTAACAATATCTTCTAAACGATTCATTGATTGCTTAAAGGATTTTTTTTCTTCCATTATAATTTCTCCTTTTGTTTCACAGTAGTGTATATATATCCATCATTCAAACGTATTTTTACATCTTCATTTTTTGATACATCATCAACGCTACGAATAATATTATTTTCTTTTTGAGCAATTGCATATCCTCTTTGTAAAACTTTCAAAGGACTAAATGCATCTAATAATGCTACTTGCTTTTCAAATGTAGCTCTATATTCTTTTACTTTTTTTTGCATTGCATATTTTATTTGATAGGAATGTTCTATAATATTCTGTTTATTGTTTTTTACATAGATTTGCGCAAACTGAGCTAAATTATGACTTTTTGAATTTAATTCATGTTTGGCATTCAGTACTTTTGTTTCTACTTTTGATAAAGAATGAACACACATATCTAATTGCATTTGACTCTCACGAATATAAGAAAGTGGATCTTTCAAATACCGATGATTTTTCATGCTTTCTACTTCTTGTTTCTTCCGCTCTATTAAATGATGTATACGCGTTGTCATACGTATTTGTTTTTCTTGGATTGATTGTATAACATCCATATAATTAGGTGTAATTAATTCTGCTGCTGCAGTTGGTGTAGCAGCTCTTGCGTCACTTACATAATCGACTAATGTAGTATCTGTTTCATGTCCAACCCCTGTTACTATAACAGTTTTCATATCACAAATACATCTTGCTACATTTTCTTCATTAAAACACCATAAATCTTCTATAGCTCCGCCACCTCTTGCAAGTAATATAACGTCGTGATTTGCTTAATCCGCTTTTTTTAAATTTTTCACAATATCATTTGATGCTGCAACACCTTGTACTAAAGAAGGATACACACATACCTCAGCAATTGGCCATCGTCTTGCAATTGTTGTTAAAATATCCTGAATAGCTGCTCCTGTTTTTGCACTAATAACCCCAATACTCATCGGATAATCTGGCAATGGTTTTTTCCGTTCTATTGAAAATAGCCCTTCCTGATTCATTCTTTTCTTTATTTCTTCTAATCGAAGATATAAGTCACCTAATCCATCAATTTGTATTTTTGTAACATAGATTTGTAAACTTCCTGACGCTTCATAAATAGATGCAGATGCTTGTACAATTACCTGCATTCCTTCTTTTAAAAGAATTTTACATCGTGATGCATAAGATGAAAACATCACACAATTAATTTTGGCTCTTTTATCTTTAAGAGTGAAATACCAATGTCCACTTCGATGATTTGTGAAATTTGATATTTCTCCCTTAATTAAAATAGATTGTAATTGAGTATCATGATCAATCGATTGTTTTAAATAATGAACAACATCATAAACACTCAATAAATTTGATTTCATAGACGATCCAATACTCCATTGATCAATTTATAAGTTTCGTCATCACAATATTTTTTTGCTAACGTAATTGCTTCATTAATAACGATTGCTTTGGGAGCTACTTCCATATCTATTTCACAAGCAGCCATAATTAAAATTGCTTTTTCTACATAACCTAATCTTTCAAAAGACCAATCATCACGTAGTGCACGATTAATCATTTCAATATAATCTTTTTCATATTTAATTGCATCTATTGTTATTGTATATAAAAATGGATCAATTTCATTTGTATGATTATTATCATACACAACTTCTTTAATATCCTTGTTTAATAAAAAATGTTGATATAAACAGGTCATTGCTTTTTCCCGTAATTCATGTCTACTTACTGCCATATAAAAATTCCTCCTACTTACTTATATATTTTATCATAAATGTAAACAAAACTAATAGAATTCATAAATTTTTAAAAAATTAACTATCTATTTCATCTTCCCATGGTACTTGTGCACTTGGAACAACTTTTGATGCACTATCAGAATGCTTCTTTTGATCATCAAAAAAGATATGTGGATCAAACGCCTTTAAAATTTTGGTTTTTGATAGTCCACCTAAAAAAAATGCCTCATCAATCCGGACATCCCACGAACGTAATGTACGAATAACTCGCTCATGTGCTGGCGCATTACGAGCAGTTACAAGTGCTGTGCGAATCGGTGCATGCTCTACATCTATATCTTTTTGTAAATCACTAATCGTTTTTAAGAAACGAGCAAAAGGTCCTTTAGGTAATTGTTGATTTGCCTTTTTTTGTTCATTTTCAACAAATGCTGCTAGCCCTTGCTCTTGAAAAATTTTTTCTGATTCATTTCCAAATAAAACTGCATCTCCATCAAAAGCGATACGAATTTGATCAATTTCTTTCAAAGAGTCAAAATCTTCAATCTTATCTGTATAAATTCTTCCTGCTGCAAATCCATCCTTAATTGCCTTTTTCACATCATTTTCATTTGCACTTAGAAATAAATCCACACCAAAAGATGATAAATATGGTGAAAGACTTGCCCCTCCGCTTAAAACAGCACGGCTAATATCAAGCCCATAATAAGAAATACTATTAAAAATGCGTAACGAAGTATCTGCCGAGTTACGTGACATAATTAAAATTTCTACCAAATGTTTTTGATAGCGTTCATTTAATTTCAACAACGCTTTTACAAGTGCAAAGCCACTCCCTGGTTTTAAAATATTATTTTCATGTTCTATTTGATATTTTGCATATGCATCCAAGCCTTCTTCTTCATAAATTCTATTTTCCTCATGTAAATCAAATAATGCTCGTGAACTTATACCAATAACTAAACAGTTTTCTAATGTAACCGCCATATATATTCACCTCAAATAAAAAAAGAAATCCACAAGGATTTCTTTAAAACATAAAACCACTGACACGTATGTCGATTTGATCTGGTTTAAATCCAGTCATATGTTCAATATTTTCAAAGATCTTTCCCTGCAACTTCGTGCATACATCATTTACATTCACACTGTACTTCACTTTTATATCCATTATCAATACTAGCTTATCCTCTGTAATCTTACAAACCAATGGATATTTAAATGGTTTACTCGTTTCTGCTAATTTTACATTTTCGTCTTCTTCAATTACAATATTTGCAATTGTCGCAAACGATGATTTGCTTAATGCAATCATTCCATCATTATTATTTTCTTTTAATGCAATATACTCTTGTGCCATAATTATCACCCTCTAAAACCATTATACCAAAAATAAATATTATTTAAAAGAAACTTCTAAAAAATATTTTTGATTTGTTAATTCATTTACTTTTTTCATTACTTTATTTGCAATTTTTTCATCATCTTTTTGTTCAAATACGGTAATTATGCACGTTGTATCTTTAATTTCTACTGCACATTGTATTTTATCTTTTGCCAATTCATCAATGATTTTTTGTTGTAACTTTTTATCTTCTGTTAAAGAATCCATTTGTTCTAACGCGTCTTTCTTTTCATTTTCACTCTTTTTTTCATCCGCCACTTGAGAGCTTTGTTTGTTTATCTCTTGATTTTTTTTCTCATTAATCTTTTCCTGCAATTTGTTTGCTTTATTCACTTTTGATGTACTTTTTTCCTTTGTTTCTACATTTTCTTTGGTGACGTCCGTTTGTTCCATAACTGTTGTATCACTTGGTAATGTTACATAATATACACTTAACATTAAAATTAATGAAAACATTGTTAAAAACGCAAGTGCTTGTTTATTCATTATGTTGTCCTCCTCACTGCTATATCATATGAAAAAGGACATCATATTATGATATCCTTAATTAAAAATTTTATGCATGTGAGACATCCAGTCATTGTAATACGCTTCTTTATACTGCATAAAATCAGAATAACTAATCACACGTTCTTCTAATTCTTCAATATATTTTACAAATTCTTTATTGATCCTATCCATTTTATCATTATGTATAATTTCTGTTGTTCCTATTTCACATAGTGAATTTGCAAGCATCTTTGCACACTCATTATGCAACAATTCACTTTCTTCCATTGGCAAACGAATAAAACTCGTATTGAGCCAATAATAATCTACCAAATAATTTCTAATGATTGTTAAAAACAAACTAAAATCTTCCATATTATTTCCTGGTTCAATAGCGAATAACATTTTAAAGAATACAAACCAATCATAATCTTTATTAATCACAGATAATAAATATTTACCTAGTGTATAAATAAATATATCCGATGATACAAAATCACCTTCCATCACAATTTCTTCTTCAAAATCCATCTCTGTAGAATTTAATTTTTTAAACGTTCTAAATAAACTTGCAATACGATCATTATTTCCACCATCGTATCGAATATCTTTTATAAAAATATAATGGCCTAAAATATTTGATGTATTTTTAACATTTAATGTAAATCCAATGGACTCTTTCATTTTTGTTGCGAATAGATCATTGATTGCTTTTGATATTTGCTGTTCAAATCCCGATTCCGTAATACTTGCATCTCCAAGAGAAGTGTGTTGCATTTGTTGATAAATAATATTTAGTTGTCTATCTGTAATTGTAAGATTTGCTTTAATACTAGCTAAAATTTCTTTCATAAAGCTATCATATACATAATAATTCGTATTTTTATAAACTAATTTATGTTCTATTTCACCCCAAAATGAATTAACCAGTGCTTTAATTTGTAATTCCATATTTATCTTTTTACCATCTTTTATCAAATATCCATCAATACGATAAATAGCAAATCCATTTTTTTGAATCTGTGGTTGTCGAGAAGCACAATCTAAAAAGAAATTTGGATGCTTTTCATTTCTATAAAATCCATCTTCTTCATTGCGAATATTCATTCTTTCACGAATCACATTCAACACTTTATATTCATCTTCAATAAAACGACATTCAATTATAAATCCAATCAAATCACTTAAATGATCCAAAATATCCTGTGCATTATCATAATTTGCATAAAATCGATTTCTTATGATTTTTTCACGTAAACTTTCTTTGCTTTTCACACGTGAATTAATCCCTACGATCATAGATGATTTATTTTCAAACAAATCATTCAATGCAACACGAATATCTCCTTCCACTTCATTATAAAAATCATCATTATCTTCTAATAAAGTTAGTGTCTGATCAATAATATCAAATACTTTTAATCGCATCTTACACATTCCCTTCTTTTTGAAAATACGCTCTAGCAGACGCTACGTCTTTTGTTAATTGTTGTTTCAATTCGTCCATTCCATCAAAGTGTTTTTCATCTCTTAGATATGCATAAAACTGATATCGAACTTCCATATCATAAATCATTTGATTGAAATCTAGAATGTATGCTTCAATAGATATATTATCTTGATAATTAAAGCTTGGATTATGCCCAACGTTAATAATCGCCATATACCACTGATTTTTAACTAAAACTTTTCCAATATATACGCCACACTTTGGTAACACATAAGAATTGCATAACTTTAAATTTGCAGTTGGAAATCCATATTTTCTACCAATTCTATTACCACTTTTCACAACACCACACAATTCATAAACGCGTCCCATTAACCCTGTTACTTTTTCCATGTCTCCTTCTTTTACCAATCGCTCTATTCTTGTAGAACTTATTTTTTCATCCTCACTTGCTATTTCGTCAATAACTTCAACATTAAAATAGAATTGTTGTAATAGAGTTTTCACATTTCCTTCTCCATGATGTGCATAATGAAAATCATACCCACACACTAATGTACTAATATTCAATGGTCTTAACACTAGTTCATGAAATTGTTCATAAGATAAATTTGCCATATCTTCTTGAAAATCTAATATAATCCATTTTTTAATCCCTAATTGTTCTCCAATTTCTTGACGATATTTCATTGGTGTCAAGTGTGGAATATTTCGTAATTTTTTTACTACTACCCACGGGTCTGGATCAAACGTAATAAGTGCTGGTATAGTATTATTTTGTTTTGCAATGTCTACAACTTTCCTTACTAATTGCTGATGACCTTTATGCAGCCCATCGAAATATCCTATACAAGCTGTGATTTTATCACTACATACAACTGGAGTATGTATATTAAATCGTAAAATATCCATATCTATACCTACCATAATCCTCGAACGCAACGAAATACATCTTTATGATCACGCTCATAAATTGCAATGACATCTTCTTGATCTAAAATAGCGACTTGATCTGCTTTTATATTTATTCTTACATGTTTTCCATTATATATATCTTTTAACGGCGTATATGCAATCCTTTCATAACCATCCAAAATTTCTTTTATTGGGTGTAATGAAAAATCACCATTTTTCACATCCTCTAAAGTTACACAATCTTCCAATGAAAATCGCCCTACTTTCGTTCTAATTAACGAAGACATACACCCATAATTCCCTGTTCTTTCCGCAATATCATGACATAATGAGCGTACATATGTACAACTACTACAACTAACTCTAAATTGTAAATTTTTATTATCTAACGCTTCTATATCATAAATCTCTACACTTCTTTCAGGACGTTTTACCACTTCATGATTTCTTGCATATTCATAAAGTTTCTTTCCGTTTACTTTTACACTTGAAATCATTGGTGGAACTTGTTTTATAACACCTTTAAACGCATCTAATTCTTTTTGAAAATCTGCAATTGGAACAATTGGTTTTTCATCCAAGACTTCTTCCCAAATATCATCACTAATTGTTTTCTTACCGAGTTCCATTGTCGCAATATATTCTTTATCAGTATCTTCTAAAAATGGTAATACTTTACAAGCTCTTCCTACTAGCACTAGTAAAACTCCAGTTGCATTTGGATCCAATGTTCCACTATGCCCTATTTTTTTTATATGAAGAATTCTTCTTAGCTGTGCTACCACATCATGTGAAGTCATTCCTTTTTCTTTCTTAATTAATAAAATACCATTCATGTAATCACCCGAAATTTATTATACCATAGTTTTTATTTTTTGCTTACGACAAGCTTGAGAAACAATCAAAAAATCATGTATAATAGTTACGCATTAAAGGAGTGATACAATGCAATTACACAAAATCTTAGGTGATATTAGAAAAGCAGATCAAGATTATAATTTAATTCAAAATAATGACATAATTGCTGTTGGAGTTAGTGGTGGAAAAGATAGTATGGTTTTATTAACCGCCTTGCATATTTACAGCAAATTTCCAGATAAAAATTTCAAAGTAATTGGAATCCATATTAAATTAGGTTTTCCTGACATGGATTTTAGTGAGATTGAAAATTTTTGTAAACAACAAGGAATTGAATTACATATAGTTGAATCAAAAATATATAACATTTTAAAGCTTCATCCTGGTAACGATGGTAACATTCAATGTAGTCTTTGTTCAAGAATGCGTAAATCTTCTGTAAACAATGCTGCAAAACAATTTCACTGCAATAAGGTTGCTTTTGGACATCATAGTGATGACGCTGTAGAAACATTATTAATGAATGGTATTTTTGGTGGTAAACTTGCTACATTCTTGCCAAAAATGTATTTGTCGAAAGATGAATTAACATTCATTCGTCCAATGATTTATTCCTATGAATCTGATGTTTTAAATGCTCAAGTAAATAATAATATACCTTTTGTAGTAAGTACTTGCCCAAATGATGGATATACAAAAAGACAAGAAATGAAAGAATTATTAGATGCATTTTACGAAAAATATCCAATGGCTAAAGGAAATTTTCAGCGTATGCTTTATAACGAAGAACAAATTGAGTTATGGCATCGTGAAAATGATCACAACAGAATAAAAGCAGCTGCTAAAAAACCTCTCCTTTTATTAGAACAAGATGGTTATAATCTTATTCAAAAAGGACAAACAGCTTTTATTGATTTACATTCCAAGAAAAACAATATACGCGTATCGGATATGGAAAAGCAACAGTTATTGAATCATCAAATAACTATCAAAGAAATCATTGCACAACATAAAAAGAAGCAATAACGCTTCTTTTTATTTGCTGTCTTTTTCTAAAAAATAAGTTGATTCCATGTCTGCAACACTCAATGCAAATGATAACGGAAAATTTTCAAATGAATATCCAACGCTTCTTGGATCATCATTGTTACTAAATCCCATATGATAACGAATGGCAAATGCCTCTTCTCTTGTTAAACGCATAAAACCTGTAATAATATAAACGCTTTTTTCTCCATGACCATATGGTAAATGATCCTCAAATTCATAGTAAGGAACTTGTGTCCAAGAGCCATTCACTTTTACATTTCGCGTACTTTCTTTATAGCAATCTATTTTGCATATATCATGAAGTAGAGCAACAATAGCAATTGTTTCATCACTATAATTCATATGATAAACATCTTTACACCG
>JARHZK010000242.1 GCA_029258245.1 Longicatena sp.
GAGGTAATTTATGAATGTTTATAGACTTGATAAAAATGCAATATTAGATGCAGCGAAAAAGATATTTCCTAATATGTATATAGAACTTGATGAAATTGATTTTTATTTACCAGATATAGAATCAGGAGAAATTGAAATTAAACCAATAGCGGAGTCGTTCTATGTAAGTACAAATTATGTATATGAAGATCGAATTGTAAATGGAAATAAGACACGATATAAAGTACCTTTATCAATTATATATACAAAACAGAATAAATATGAAGTAATCTATGATAGTAAAAATGTATGTTATGTTGCATATGAAGAAGATGGTGAAATAAGATTTTGTTTATATATTGATTTTTATGAAAAAATTAAAAATCAGATAAAAAAAGTTGAGTAATTTACAAAATTCGACAAAGTTCTATTTTTCATTATGGTATCTTATAGGAGGCAGATAAAAACTGCCAATATACGTAAATATTCCCTATAAACTATCCCTATTTACGTAGTAATAATTCTATCCCCTATGATAAAGAAGACCTCCTAATTGGAGGTCTTCTTTAGTGTATGGCGAGCATGGTATGAGTTCATTTTTAGAACAGGTATTTATCATCAAGTATTGTGAACTGCAAATCGTTGATCGTGATGTCAGGGGTGAAGAAAGCGAGAATTTGTACAATGATTTACTCATAATATATGATATTATAAATTATCAAGCAACGAAAGAAACTTTTGACGATGTATAGCCATCGAATAAAAACATATAAATGAAAATTCAGTGAAGAAGATATTTGTAAGTGCGCTAACAAAAGATTAGAGCGGATAGAAGAATTGGATAGATATAGTTAATTTTGTAGTATTATCAAAATTAAAAGAAAAGGAGATAGACCTAAATTAGTCAATCTCCTTGAATATTATTTTATGAGTTTGTGATTCAATATAAAATATAGAGCCGTATACGTAACTTGTATGTAAGGTTTAATGGAAGATGAAATAAATAAAATTTGTTCCTTTACCTTCTTTATTACTCACTTGTATTCCACTGATAATATGCTTTTAAATCACTCAATTTTATATCTAATGTTTTTAAAAATGAAGTAAACTCTTTTTTTAAAGATAAAGCTTCGTTTTTATCTTTGTCAGTGCAATTTTTGTTATTTGTTTTATCTGGATTGCCTTCGTCATCAAATTTACATATTTTATCTTTTGTTGCGATAGTTGAAATTCCTGTATTAGTTTCGTTGTCAATGGTATATTGTTTACCAGTACCATCTAAGACTATAATTTCTTTTAATACATTTTTGTCTTCAGTGAACATAATTGTGAATTTCTCTTTTTTTATATTCATTCCAATAACTTTACCTTCAGTATTTAATGTTTTTTGTATTTCGTATCCTTCTTTTTCCATACGATAGTCAATTTCTTCCATTGGAATATTTTTTTCTTCTTTTTTACAAGCACTTAGACTTAAGCATAAGAATAGTGCAATTATAATTTTTTCCAATTTCATATTAGTACCTCTCTTATATCCCATACATATTACTATACCATATGTTTTTGATTATGAAAAGGATTACATATTTTAAATTGTGAAAAATATATGGATTTTATGTATATTCGCTAAAAATAATTTGACGATAAATGATATCGTATGATAAACTTACGTAGTTATCGGCATATTTATAGATTATGCATAAAACAGAAAGAAGGTAACAATGACAACATTTAATGAATTACCAGTAAGTAGCGAAATAAAAAAAGCTGTTGAGGAAATGGGATATGAAAATGCAACCGATATTCAAGCACAATCCATTCCATGTATATTGGAAGGAAAAGATGTACTTGGTCGTTCAAATACAGGGACAGGAAAAACAGCCGCATTTGGTATTCCAACAATTGAAAAAATTATTCCAGGGAATAAATTTCCTAATGCGCTAATTATTTGTCCAACAAGAGAATTGGTAACACAAGTAGCTACAGAGTTACGTAAGTTTGCTAAATATAAAGAAGGTGTGAAAATTGTTCCAATTTATGGAGGACAACCAATTGATCGTCAAATCCAGTTGTTAAAAAGAGGATGTGGCATTGTAGTAGGTACTCCAGGTAGAATTATGGATCATTTAAATCGTAGAACTTTGAAGTTGCAAGATGTGAACATGATTATTCTAGATGAAGCAGATGAAATGTTGAATATGGGATTTAAAGAAGATATTGAGGAAATTTTATCAATGATGCCTGAAAATAGTGAGCATCAAACGATTTTATTTTCTGCAACATGGCCAGAAGAAATTTTGAAAATTACAAAACAATTTCAAAAAAATCCAGTACGAATAGAAATTGCATCTAGTCAGCGTACTATTGATACTGTTGAACAAATTTATTATGAAGCTCCTAGAGGAAAAAAAGTAAACGCATTACGTGTGCTATTAAATCATTATGATCCAGATTTATGTATGATTTTCTGTAATACAAAGAAAATGGTTGATGAGTTAAGCGATGAATTAAATAAACATGGAATTAAAGCTTTATCGTTGCATGGAGATATGAAGCAAGAATATAGAAGTCGTGTAATGGATCAATTTCGTAATGGGGTAAGTCCTATTTTAATTGCAACAGATGTTGCAGCACGTGGAATTGATGTTGATGATATTGATTTAGTTGTGAATTTTGATATACCTCAAGATATGGAATACTATATTCACCGTGTAGGACGTACTGGTCGTGCAGGAAAAAAAGGTTTAGCAATTACTTTGATTTCAGGAAGAAAACAAAGAAATGGTATAAAAGATGTGATTCGATATACAAAAACAAATATTGTAAGACATGCTTTACCAACAAGTGAACAATTAATGAAGGCAAATCGGGACTCATTTATCGCGAAAGTGAAAGATGCTTGCAATGAAGATATTACAGAAGAGAGTTTAGAAATAGCAAATGCATTAATGGCAGATGGAATTGCACTAGAAAATATTATTAGTGCCTTAATATCAATGAATTATAAAAATGAAATTATTGATATAGAGGAAGAAGAAAAAGTAAAACAATACGCTTCTGATTTTGATGCAGTAACTCTAAAATTTTCGATAGGACGTGCACAAGGGGTTCATCCAGGAAATATTGTTGCGGCAATTTTGGAAGAATGTGATTTAAATGCAAAAGCAATCGGACGTATTGATCTACATGCAAATTTTTCGTTAGTAGATATTGCGGCGGATAAAGTAGATATTGTATTAAACAATATGCAGCATTCTACAATTCGTAAACATGAGGTGGTTGTTGAAATTGATCAAGCACCAAAACGAAAAAATGGAAAACGTAAAGAACGCGAAGAAAGGCAAGTAAAAGAGAAACGAAGAGGAAGTCGTACATCTAAAGATGGAACTCCTAGACGTGGTGCAAATCGCAATGGTGCAAACCATGATAAAAGCATTAGAAAAAGTAAGAAGAAAAAGAAATAATATAAATAAAAACTCAGATACATTCTGAGTTTTTATTTCGTGATAATTGTACGATGTGGATAAGGAAACACAATGCCTTCTTGATCAAAACGTTTTTTTATAGAAATTCGTAAATCAGACAGTATGGCGACACCTTCTGCTTTTGATTTAGAATATACTGTAGTACGTAACGTAATACTTGAATCATTAAAACTTGTTAATCGAACAACGACAGGTTCAACGCCTTGTTTTTTTTCATCTATACTGCGATGATCTAAAAAGTTAGGATGATGTAAAATCTCTTCTTTAATAATATTCATCGCTTTATCCAAATCACTATCATAGCTAATGTCAAGTTCTAAAAAATTTCCTTTTGTATCATCATTTAAACTGATATTTTCAAGTACAGATTTATTCATAATGCTGTTAGGAATAATTACTTTTGTATTTTCATAGGTTTGAATGACGGTATCACGTAAGGAAATATCAACAACATATCCTTCGTACTCTCCATTGTTAATTTTTACTAAGTCACCAATTTTAAATGGTTTGAAAGTGGATATTAATAATCCGTTTACAAAATTTCCCATTGCTTCTTGTGCGGCAAAACCAATCACAACTGCAATAATTCCAGCAGATCCCCACACCTTACTAAGAACACTTTCAAATGGAGTTAATAAAGATAAACAAGCATATATTGTAATACTGTAAATTATTATTTTCATAACGCGAAGTGTAAAATTAGTATTTGTTTTGAAATGAGCTTGTATGGAGCGTGTTATGATTTTTTTTATTATATAGGATAATATAATAAATATGCATATGATACATAACGTTTCTATAAAACCGTATTTAAATAGAGTTCCTTTCCCCCATTGATTGATGCTTTTTAATAGTGAAATCATAAAATCAACCTTTCTTGTATATGATTACCTTAATAGTAAGTGAACTTAGAAGGTTTGTCAAAGAAAAAAATTGGGTTTAAGAAGAAAATGGATATTTTGAAATAGATATAAAAATAAGTGGAATTATGTGAAAATATTGATATAAAGGAATTTTATTATATAATAAAATCGCAAAGGGTGTGTCGACAATGAATATCAGAAGTAAGGTGTTAAAAAATCGGAATATACCGTCAAGCGGTAATTTACTTGGGAAAGTTTGTTCAAAACCATATGGAATCATTATCATTGGAATAATGATGGGTACTATTTTACTTAGCAATGAACATTATATATCAGGTATTGTTATTCTTTTTTTATTTTCTTATTATTTATTCTTTGTAAGGAATCTAAAATTAATTGAATTTTATGATCAATATGCAGTTTTTTATTTGCATAATGGGAAAGATGAATGTTATGTTTTATTTTGGGAAGATATAGAATCTTGGATGATTCTATCCAAATGGAATGATACGGATAAATTGAAGGTTGTATTAAAAAATCATGAAATAATTACATTAAATTGTATAGGGAAAAAGAAAATAAAAAAATATTTCTTAACTTATTCAAAAATGCATGAGAATATAAGTGAAAATAAGAATATTAAACAATATGTAAAATAATCTCGATATACATGAAAAGATATCGGGATTATTTTATTTCATAAGATTGACATTTGATTTGGAACATTGCTTTTTTTAAGTTTTGCGATATAATACATTATATTTGAAAGGAAGATGTAGATGAATCAATATCAAGAGATTTTATCAATGACGAAGCATCAATTAAAAGGACATTTTATTGGATTATATGGATGGAGTATGTTAAGTACATTATTAATTACTTTATTGAATAGTAGTACAGTATTTTTGAAAGCAGGAATAAGTTCTATTGTGTTATCTCTTTTATATTCAATTATTTGTGTTTTTATCAATACGACGGTATTGTTTTTGTTTATTCAAAGAGTACGTGGACTTCGATTTCGTTGGCAAGATATAAAATATTCATTTTCTAAAATTTTAGTGCAAGTAGGAATTGGTATTTTGATTAGTTTTATACAATTGTGCATGCAATTGTTTATTTCTATGTTTATGCAAGTTCCCTTTATTTATATGATTTTAGCAATTTTCTTAAATTTATTTTTTCTATGTTGGTATGCTTTTGTAGCATATATGATTTATGATCAAGATACAAAAATAATAGATTTACTCAAAAAGCCACTTCATATTATAAAAACAAATTTTTCTTGTATTATGATTGGCGGAGGTTGCTATGTACTATGGGATTTTTTAGCACAAGTTGGGTTAAGTAAATTATTTAGTACATATATAAGTGAATATGATACATTAGAAAATGCATTTTTAAGTTTTATCCAAAATATGAGCAATCATGTGAATGTCTCTGTTATGGTAATTATAGTAGGAATTATCTTTATTATAGTTCAGTTTATTATTTTGGTTTTTCTATATACTTTTTTAGCAAATGTATATGAAAAAGAAAAGACATTATCTAGATAGAAAGATTTGGTGAAGTTATGAAATTAATAAAAGAATTTATGACCTTTACAAATTTAAAAGGACAAATGAAAAGCTTACTTCTATTTATATTTGTTTTTAGTTTTTTATATTGTTCTGCGTATACAATACTTGATCGAATGATTTATTATATTCCATATGCTTTTGCTTTTTATTTAATATTATATATTTTTGTAATACTATTTGGATATATACATATGATTGTTATTCATCAGTTTTTGAAAAGAAAACGTGGAAATGAAGTGACAGATATAAAATCCTGTAGAGGAACAATGATGCTTGTACAAAGCTGTTTCTTTTTGATAATGAGCATAGGAAGTTTATTGTCGTATTTTTTTATGATAAATAGTTCTTTGTCTTTTTTACAATATCCATTAACTATTATTTTAGTATTGCTTGTGATGTTGTATATTCCATGGCAATTATTTGCTGTGTTTGAAGTTTTAGATGGGAATAAAAATCCTATTTGTATTTTGAAATCAGCGTTATTAAAAATAAAAAAACATTATCAATCTGTATTTTATTCATTTTTGTTTATTGCTTTAATTGGTATTGTTTATCGTGGTATTTTAGATGCTGTATTTGATGTACCTATGCAATTTATTCCTGCAAGTGCAGTTATGGATGTAATGCTTAAAAGTAATCCTTTTTTGATGATGTTCGAATTTTTTGGTAATATTATGGATAGTTTGAATCTTGTATTTCTAGTAGTGATTTCGTTTGTTTATGGAATCATTATGAGTATTGTGTTATGTTTTTATTATATGTTTATGATTTGCGTCTATGATGAAGATATAAGCATATGAATTTTGAACAAAATATAAGAAATGAAATACAAGAAAAATTAAAATCAAATATAATCACCGTTTCTCTTCATGAACATATTGCCACTTTTAGAGTGACGTTTACTAAAAAAAAGGATGAAAAAGTAGTTATTATTCAAATTGAACAAATAACAAATTAACTGTTTTAAAATGGAATATAGATATATTGCATAAATTTTAGTATAATTTATGCAAAGTAGGAGGTAAATTATGAATCAATCTATTTTTGATCAATATACGAAAAATATAGGAACTAGATTTTATAGGTTTCAAAAACATAAATTTGAAAAATCTTTAACAAAAGATATGGAAGAAGCTGGCTATGAAAAAACAGTTTTTGAAGGAAAAAAAATGCTTGTAATAAAAGCGGAAGACTATTTCTATGGAAATTTAAAAAGAATGAAAACAGTAATTGTTGTACCATATGACACACCAGAAAGAAAGTTTTGGCATAAGGTATTGTATTTTCCATTTGATGGAACAAAAACAATGAATAAAACATTTGTTGCTACATATATTCCCATAATTTTATTGTATGTAGCTATTTTATTCATCCTCTATGCAACAGGGAAATTAATTACTTCTCCAGAAATAGCAGGTATGATTTCTCTACTTATGTTTTTATTTGTTTTCTTTTTAGTGTATTTTATGTTACATGGGTTTGCCAATCACATCAATGTAAATCGTAATTCAAGTGCTATTGTTGCAGCCGTACAGCTTGCAAAACAATTGAATAAAGATGAAAGACAAAGAGTTGCATTCCTATTCACAGATAAAAATAAAGGTTCGTATCTAGGTGCAAAAATCGCAAGCAATCGATTCGAAAAAGAAGGAAAAAATCCTAATATAATTTGTTTAGATTGTATTGGTACAGGATCTGTGACAAAAGTTTCATTTAATCCAGGAAATCGTCGTTTTGCAGCTGAAGTAGCAAATGAATATAAAGAAAAAATTCAAACGGTAAAAATGGATGAGATGATGCGTATACAGACGCCAATGATAAATTTTCAAAAAGCGGTTATGGTTGCAAGTGGAGAAGTAGATGAGAATAATCGTTTATATGTACTTGGAACAGGGACTAGAAAAGATAAAGTTGCAGATTCGCAACACATAGATTCAATTTGTGATATGTTATATTCTTATATTCAAAAACAGAAGTAGGGGAGGTATTATATGTTAAAAAGATTATTATCTCTTTTACGGAATAAAGTTTTTATTGTAGCTATATTAATATTAATTCAATTAGGAGTCTTTGCTACGATAATATTAAAACTGAGTGAATATTTTGTATGGATTTATTTTTTACTCATTGCATTAAGTGTGGTTATTAGTATCTATGTTATTAATCGTGATGATAATCCTACATATAAAATGACATGGGTTTTGCTAATAATGGCTCTTCCAATTTTAGGAGGATTGGTCTATTTATTATTTGGAGGTCAAAAAGTTCCTAAAGAGTTACGATTGCGAGATCGAGCTGCGTATGATGAATATAAAGAGCTTATTACTCAAGATGAAGAAATTATTGATCGGTTAGAAAAGAAACATCCCGCTGCTCATAAACAGGCAAATTATTTATGGAAAAATGCAGGTTTTCCAATATTTGAGCATACAGAAACAACGTTTTTTCCAGTAGGAGAGGACAAATTTAAGGCTATTTTAGAAGAATTGAAAAAAGCAGAAAAATTCATTTTTATAGAATATTTTATTATTGAACCAGGAATTATGTGGGATAGTATTCTTGATATTTTGATTGAAAAAGTAAAAGAAGGTTTAGATGTACGCGTATTATATGATGATGCAGGATGTTTTACGAAGGTACCTTCCAATTATTATAAAGTATTGCAAGAATACGGAATTAAAGCAAAAGTTTTTAATCCGATTAAACCTCGATTAGCAATGCAGATGAATAATCGGGATCATCGTAAAATTTTAGTAATTGATGGAAAAGTTGGAATGACTGGTGGTATTAATCTTGCAGATGAATATATCAATAAACGTGAGCGATTTGGCCATTGGAAAGATTGTGGAGTCATGTTAAAAGGAGAAGCCGTATGGAGTCTTACTTTGATGTTCTTGCAATTTTGGAATTATGATGAAACAGTTAAAGATGATGTAGTTAAATTTAAATGTAACTTTAAAGAATTTGAAAATTTGAATAATGATGGATTAGTACAGCCATTTAGTGATTCACCAACAGATAATGAAAACGTTGGTGAATATACACATATTAATATGATTAATGGTGCGAACCGTTACGTATATGCTACAACTCCATATTTAGTATTGGATAATGAAATGAAAACATCCTTAATGTTAGCTGCAAAAAATGGAGTTGATGTAAGAATATTAGTTCCTCATATTCCTGATAAGTGGTATGTATTTGCGGTTACAAGAGCCAATTATCATGCCTTACTTGAAGCAGGAGTAAGAATTTATGAGTATACTCCTGGATTTGTACATTCTAAATCATTTGTTGTTGATGATGAAATGGCAATTGTTGGTACTGTGAATATGGATTATCGTTCTTATTATTTACATTATGAATGTGGTGTATGGTTCTATAAGAGTAAGGTTGTTATGGATGTTAAGAAAGATTATTTAGAAAATTTAGAAAAATCTCATGAAGTTACATTAGAAGAATGTAGCAGTGTTAAACTTCCTGTACGTATTATGCGTTCCATTTTAAATTTATTTTCACCGATGTTTTAATAACTGCAGAAATGCAGTTTTTTTTAATATATGATAAAATAAGGTAGAAAATAGAAAGAATACTTTACATTCGATAAGACAATAGTATAATACTAAATTATGAGGTGTTAAAAATATGAATAAAAAAATAGGTTTAATTTGTGAAGGTGGAGGAACAAAAGCAGCGTATACTTGTGGTGTTCTTCAATGCTTTTTAGATAACAATATAGAATTTCCTTACGCTGTAGGGATTAGTGCTGGTGCAGAGGTATTGTTACCATTCGTTTCCAAGCAAAGAGAACGTCTACGTATTTCTGGAGTAGATGCAGCAAGTGATCCTAAGGCAATTGGAATTTCACCAATCATTCATGAACGGGGGGTATTTGGAATTAATCATGTTTGTAAATTTATTGAAGAACATGCTCCGTTAGATTACAAAACATTTATGAATAATTCAACACAATTGGATATAGGTGTTTATAATATGGATTCTAATAAAGTAGAATATTTTGGTAAAAACTATTTTGATCCCATTGAACAACGTTTAATGAAAGCATCTTGTTCTTTGTTTTTATTGACAAGACCTATAAAATTTCGAAAACATATGTATATGGATGCAGGTTTGGTAGATATGATTCCAATTGAACAAAGTATTCGTCAAGGAATGGAAAAGCATGTGTTTATTTCAACAAAAGAAGAAAATTATGTACGAAAGCCTGCGCCAAATTGGCAAATTAATTTGGCAAGATTGTTTTACCCAGGAAATAAAACAATTCGTGAAAATCTAAGAATTCGACATGAAAACTATCAAAAACAATGGAGTATTGTTAAAAAATTAGAAGAAGAGGGAAATGCAATTGTTTTACGACCAAGTAAAGATTATGGTGTGACTAGATATACGCACGACAAAGAATTATTAGGACGTTGGTTTGATTTAGGGTATCAAGATACATTGCAGCGTTTAGATAAAATTCGTGAGTTTATGGAATCCTAATTGATGGATTCCTTTTTATGAAAGAGGAAGATATATGAAAACGGTAGTAGCTTGTTTTAGTGCAACGAATAAAACAAAGAAAGTAACAGAAGAAGTATGTAAAAAGATACCATATGATCTTTGGATTGATTTAAGTATTCCTAGGATGCATGAAAGTATTATTTTACGTCCAGAAGATATTTGTGTTGTATCTGTACCATCTTATGGTGGAAGAGTGCCTGAAATTGTAATAGAGCGGTTATCTTATTTACAAGGAAATAGTACATCAGCAATTTTAATTTGTACTTATGGAAATCGAGCATATGATGACACATTACTAGAATTAAAGAATGAAATGAAAAAACGTGGTTTTATTCCAAAAGCTGCAATTGCAGCAATTGCTCAACATTCTATTATGGAAGAGTATGCGACAGGAAGACCTAGTGCAAAAGATTGTGAACAGATACAAAGATTTGCTGAACAAATTATTACACAAATTTCTATTCTTGATGAAGTAGATGTTCCAGGGAATTATCCATATCGTACATATAATGGGATACCACTAAAACCAAGAACAAATAAAAATTGTGAGAGATGTGGCTTATGCGCAAATATATGTCCTGTGCAAGCAATACCTATCAATCATCCAGAAAAAACAGATTCAAATATTTGTATTAGTTGCATGAGGTGCATTGATTCTTGTCCTAATCATGCTAGATACTTATTATCGCCATTAAAAAAAGCAGCTTCATTAAAGTTAAAAGCTGCATGTAGTGTTGATAAAGAAAATGAATTATTTATAAAAAAACTGTGACTATTAATCACAGCTTTTTTTTACCCATCGACCGTAAATACCACATGGTAAAATAGTATTACTTTTTGTAATAGGTAATCCAATTTCGCCTGATTCTATGTATCCATTTGCACATTTTTTTGCAATTGTTGCATTTAATAGATTGTATAATACAGTTGAAGGGAAACCTGTTGTATATGAATTAACTAAGAAAAATAAAGGATCATCATCTAAAATTTCTAAACATGCAGAAATTAAAGGATATAGTTGTTCTTCAATTTTCCAAATTTCTCCATTAGGTCCTCTTCCATAACTAGGTGGATCCATAATGATGGCATGATATGTTCTTCCACGACGTTTTTCACGTTGTACAAATTTTAAAACATCATCAACGATAAAGCGAATTTTATGATTTTCTAAATGAGATAACTGCATGTTTTCTTTTGCCCAATTTACCATTCCTTTGCTTGCATCTACATGGACAACTTCAGCAGCACCAGCACTTGCACATGCCATAGTTGCACCACCTGTGTAGGCAAATAGATTTAAAACACGAATTTCTTTATTAGTATTTTTTATTTTATTCATCATAAAATCCCAATTCGCTGCTTGTTCTGGAAATAATCCAGTATGTTTAAAACCAGTAGGGGATACTTTGAATCTTAAATCTTTATATTCAATCACCCAACTATCTTTAAACTTTTTCTTATATTCCCAACTTCCGCCTCCTGATTTACTACGATGATAATGTGCATGTGGTTGTTTCCATAAAGTATCTTCTTTATATATTGGCCAAATAACTTGTGGATCAGGACGTCTTAAAATGACATCTTTCCAACGTTCTAATTTTTCGCCATTTCCAGTATCTATACATTCATAATCTTTCCAATTTTCAGCGACTTGATTCATGTTTATCTCTCCTTGTAATTTGCTTTCTTATTATACCATGAAGAAAAGTAAAGACAATATAGAAAATTCGAATTGATAAAATGTTAAATAATCTTAAATACTATGATTTTATAGCGTATTATAGTAATTCGAGCATGAAAAAAATTTTAGAATATGATAGAATAAAAGAAATATATAGGAGGTGTTACAGTTATGTTTAATAAGTTATATGATAATTGTTTTAAAACAGAATTAAATACAAAAATCATAGAAGTCCGTGAAGATAAAGGGTTATATTGGCACGCATGTAAAGATACAATTTTCTATTTAGGAAATGATAATATGGATAGTGATATAGGAATGATGGATAATCATATGGTTCTTGGATTAAAGAAACAAGATGGATATGTATGGCACTTATTAGATTCAAAACTAGAAGGTTCTGTATTTATGAGTGTGAATTTACATGAAAGATTTAGAAAATGCCAAGCACATACTGCACAACACTTAATTAGTGCTATTTTAAGTAATGTATATAATGTAAAACAACTTTCTTTTAATATTGAAGAAGAGTATGGTGAAGTGGAGTACGATTTTAAAGATTTTAATGAAAAAATGGCAAGTGAATTACAGGTATTATGTAATGGGTTAATTCGTGATGATTTAAGAGTTAGCATACTATATCCAAATGTAGTGGAAGCAACACAATATTTACCTATGAAACAAGTTATGGATAATGATTTACGTGTTGTTAGGATTGGTGCTTTAGATTACACTGTGTGTCATAGTATGCATGTTCCATCTCTTCGTTATTTACAAATGATTTTAATTCGCGGATTTAAAAAGACAGAAAATGGATATAAAATCAAATATTTAGTAGGAGATCAATTGTTAGATAGTGTTGAAAGACGATATAAAGTGTTAGATGAAATTGGTCACGTATTATCGAGTGATCATTTATATTTAAATACGGCAGTTAATCGTTTGATTAATCAAAATTGTGAATTAAATAATGAAATTAATGCATGGAAAGAAAAGTATTATATGAATATGGCACAAGAGTTTGCTGAAAAAAATGATCAACTTATCATAGAAGAAATCAATGATGTGGATAATCGTTTTTTATTAAAAATGGCAGATGTATTGTGTACAAAATATCATAAATCATGTATTTTGCTAGGAAAACAATATGATACTGTTCATGTAATTGTAGAAGGTGATGTACAATCTGACTTTAATGTAGTTTCAGTATTTAATCGAATTGTAGAAAAATATCATTTAACAGGAACTGTTGGATCTACAGTTGCAGAGTGTGGAGGATTATATCGTAGTGATATGTTAAATGAAATAAAAAAAATGATGAAATAAATATTTTATGTTAACGATAAGACTTACTAAACGTATAGTAGGTCTTTTCTCATTTAAAGTTAAGAATTAAATCTATAAACAGTATGCAAGTATAAAAGATAATGTTATACTGTTAAGGATAGCTTTTTTAGTTTGAAAGGAGTTTATATGGCAATCGAACTTGTATTAGAAGGTAAATTAGAAAAAGAAAGTGAAAGAGAAGAATTTAGTGCTTTTTTAAAAGAATTATGTAAACAAAAGCAATTAAAAATAGAAGATTATGATACTTTACTAGTAATAGATGTATGTCCTAAGGGACGTATTGAATGTAGTTATGAAGATGTATTTGTAAGTTTATCGACACAAAGTGATGTAGCAGGACCTGGATTTCATGCATATGTATGTGATTTTTTTCAAGAAGTTATTTCTAAAAGTACGATAATATTTGAAGTAGAAGATCCTACCCAATACTTTGAAAAAAGAGATTTTGAAGGTTTGAAATATAATTATTTCTATGAATGGTTATCAGAAATGCAAGATTATGTAAAAAAGCATAAATATGAGGATTTAAGTTTGTGCTGGGGAAAAGAGGAATATGTTCCAGTAACAAAAAAAGGAATGATAATTACTCCATTAGGTTATATTTCGATAGATGATTTTGTTCATTTAGAAGTAGAAGAATTGGCGAAACGTTTTTTTATTTGGAATCAATTGGATCGAAATGCGGAATATTATCGTAATTGTGCTTATGCGTTATTATGGAAAGATTGTTACTATGAATATAGTGCAATGAACGAAGAATCTGAAAAAATTGCGAATATGGTGATTGATTATATGGAAGCTGCTTATGAAAAAGATGATGAAATTGAGCTTCCTTTCGATATTTATACATTATTATGTCAAACGATCGGACGAGAAACATTAGAATTGCATGGGAAGAATATTAAGTTAACTGAAATTGGATATAGACGTAATTTAATTTATTATCCATTTGGAAATTGGAATATTCCAACGAATGGCTATAGTGAGGTAAGTTATGATGCGAAGACACAAACATTACATTTTATGGCACCATATAAAACAAGTGATGAACCATGGTGTTGGTTAATGAATGTAACGACATATGAGGTAAATGAACAAGTTGACGTTTTACAACAAACAAATTTTCATGAAGACACTGCTTTCGATGTATTTGATATTGAAACAGCAGATTTTAAAGGAAAAGGTGTTGTTCATGATTTAGATGAGTTTATTCAAGTTGCAACACAATTTCAACATGGTAAAGATTTATTGTCGATTGATATTTTAATGAATGGAAAAGATGATATTGATAAATTTAAAGAATTATTACAACATGTAGTACATCAAGAAACAGAAGAAGATGTAGATTTAAAGAATTAAGATTTATTTAAATAATTAAATGATAAGAGGGCAAGGATGCTCTCTTTTTGTATGAGAAAAAATAAATCATGTTTACAATATATTTACATTTATTTGGCAAATGCATGATAGATAGAGCAAGGAAGAAAATTATACTATATATATGCTTGAAAATAGTATATTTGATATATTCTATTTAAAGGCAAAAGATAAAGTTATAGAAAGGGTTGGCCATGATAATAAGGTTATCATGCAGGTGACAAAATGAAAAATTCAAAAAAAAGATGGAAGCAAGTAATTGGTTTATCATTATTTGCATCATGTATCGGTGGTTATATGGTAGAAAATATAAATGTAGTACCGATACATGCAACTGATGATACTGAAGTAAAGAAAGAATCTGTTATTGATGAAGGTACCGTTTGGAAATATTTGGATAATCGAACAGATCCTGCAAATGGTTTATCAGATCTTCATGACTGGACAAAATCTACATTTGATGATAGCTCTTGGAAAAGTGCTGCAGGAAAATTTGGAGCAAAAAAAGGTGAATTAGCTTCTGTTAGTGGTTTTATGCCAACAGTAAAATTAAATCAATATTATGAAAATAAGAAAAATACAGAGGCATTTTTCTTTAGAACAGAATTTGATATTAAAAATATTGATGAGGTAACATCACTAAGTGGAAAACTTTATCACGATGATGAAGCAGCTGTATATCTAAATGGACATCGAATTTTTTCAAATTTAAGTCAAGCAGATGGTAAAACTACAAATCTATATTATTCAGGACATGGAGGAGGATCTCCAGAAGAGACAAAGATTTATGTAAATGAAGAACAATGTAAATCTTATTTACAAGAAGGAAAGAATATATTGTCAGTAGAAGTTCATAATGATAGAGAAACAAGTTCAGATATTTATTTTTCACTAGATTATTTAAATGTTGGAAGAAATCAAATAAATGAAATTCAGCAAAAATCAGTTCTATTAACAGTTGGTAAAAATCAGGAAAGTAAAAATATTACCTGGTATGCAAATTGTAATGAACCTGGAAAAATTCAATATGCACCAATGGATTCAAAAAATAAAACACAATTTCCAAAGAAGTATGAAGAAGTAAATGCATCAATTATAAAAACAAATGATGGAGAATTCTATTCCAATCAAGCTGAATTAAATGGTTTAAAGGAAAATACAAAATATGTATATCGCTTAGTGAATAAAGATACTGTAAGTACTACATATACGTTTGAAACGGGAGATTTTGATGAAAAATTTAACTTCATATTAGCAGGAGATCCACAAATTGGTGCAGGGGAGGAAACCCAAGATACAGCAGGTTGGCAAAAGACATTGCAAAATTCAATTAATAAATTGCATCCAGACTTTTTGTTGTCAGCAGGGGATCAAGTAAATACTGCAAGTAGTGAAAGTCAATATGAAGGATATATCCGTGATCAATTCAAGCAATTACCAAGTGCAACAACAATTGGTAACCATGATAGCTCATCTAATGCATATTCACAGCATTTTAATTTACCGAATGTAGATGAAAATAAAGGAAAAACTCAAGCAGGAAGTGATTATTGGTTTGTATATAATAATACATTATTTATGGATATCAATTCGAATAATCGTTCTACTGCAGAGCATAAGGCATTTATGGAAGATGCTATTAAACAAAACCCAGATGTTCGTTGGAAAACGGTAGTATTCCATCATTCAATTTATTCAACTGCAAGCCATTATGATGATTCAGATATCATATCAAGAAGAACAGAATTGCCTCCAATTTTTGATGAATTAGATATTGATGTTGTATTGATGGGGCATGATCACGTTTATACACGAACTTATATGATGAAAGATGGTTATACACCAGTAAAATCTGATCAAAATAATGTTACAAATCCGGATGGAATTTTATATTTAACAGCAAATTCCGCGAGTGGAAGTAAATATTATGATATAAAAGTACCTGATGCTGAATTTGCGGCATGTATGGACCAAAGCAACCGACGTACTATTACAAATGTTGAAGTAACAGATATATCTTATAAAATGACTACTTATTACGCTGATGATATGTCTGTACTAGATAGCTTTACAATTCATAAGCCAAAGGAAGTTGACAAAACAAAAGCAGAAAAGCTTATTAAGCAAATGGATTCTTTAATCGAAACAGAATATACAAAAGATTCATGGCAAGCATTCGTTGAAAATAAAGAGAATCTTATAAAGGTATTAGAAAAAGAGCATTTAACACAAGAAGAATTGGATTTGGCATATGATCAATTATTAGAAAGTTTCCAAAGTTTAAAAAAAGTGCAAATAGACTCATCGAATTCTTCACATAATGATCAAATATCTAATGATGAATCTACTAAATTACCATATAATCCACAAGTTTCTACAGGTGGTTTAAAGGATGCTTCTAATTCACAAACAAGTAGTTCAACCAAAGATGAAAAAACAGAGAAAGTTCCACAAACAGGAGTAAATTTAGCAACGAAACTCCTTGGAATATTGGCATTAGGTGCGGTTGGAACAACGGTATTAAGTTATCGAAAAATGAAAAAATAATAACGATTTTATCGTTGTTACTTTTTAGGAAAAGTATCGTATGATAATTAAATTAAAGCAAAACATGATTGCGATTTGTATAATTGTGGTAAGTTTCGCAATTGCTTGCTTGTTTCAAATCTATGGTAACAAAACATATAGTCGCTATAATAGTGAAAATGTTCATTATAATAGAGGAACTGTTATAGAAATTCTTGATGAATCTATAACCTATGATAAAATTTCTGATTCTCACATTGGCAGTCAAAAGATAAAAGTATTAATGAAGGATGGAAAATTTAAGAATAAAGAAATTGAGTTATCCAATAATATTACAAAGACACATCAAGTGTTGGTAAAAAAAGGGATGGATATTATAGTGAATGTAGATGCTCCAAAAAATTTAAAACCATATTTTACAGTGTATAACTATAATCGAATTCTTCCGATTGTATTCAGTACAGCATGTTTATTATTTGCAATATTTATGATTGGAAAAGAAAAAGGAATAAAGGCTGTTATAGGCTTAGTATATTGTATTTTTCTAGTAGCATATATATTATTACCAATGGTATTTTCGGGATTATCACCAATTTTAATAAGCATGAGTTGTATCATTTTAGCAACAATTGTAACTTTATTGTTGTTGAATGGAAAAAGTAAAAAAACTCTAGCTGCAATTTTATCTACAGTTATAGGAATAAGTGTTAGTTTAGTATTTTTTCAAATTATAGCGAAATGGATGCATATAGATGGATTTAGTAGTTCAGAAGCAGAAGGATTGTTGTTGATTGCAGAAGAGACAGGATTAAATGTAAAAAATGTCTTATTTGTAGGAATTATGATATCCTCATTAGGGGCTGTTATGGATGTATGTATGTCAATTGTCTCAGCAGTATATGAAGTAAGATACCATAATCAAGGATTAGGATTTAAAGAATTATTTAGATCTGGAATTGAAATTGGAAAAGATATGATTGGAACAATGTGCAATACATTGATACTTGCATTTACTGGGAGTTCGTTTGTCACTTTATTAGTGTTTGCATCTTATCAGATAGAATTTACACAATTTATTAATTCAAATTTTTTTGCTATTGAATTTGCGCAAGGAATATGTGGAACATTAGGAATTGTATTGTCTGTTCCTATTGCAAGTGGATTTAGTGCTTATTTCTTATGTAAAGAATAAATATAAAAATTACTATAAAAAGATATAGGATACGAAATCATTATAACTCAGGCCGTTGACAAAGTCGCTCGTTGAGCAGACTTTGTCATTCGGTTTTTTTTTAATCCCCACTTTGATATAAAAAAAGATGATTTCAAGGTATTTT
>JARHZK010000259.1 GCA_029258245.1 Longicatena sp.
TGTTTTCTTTTGACACCTTCTGGTATGTCGGGAATAATACCCTTACGATACATTTCAATACATTTCATTTTAAATTCATAACTATAACGCATAATAAAATACCCTCCTTACTGGTTTGTCCAGTAAAGAGGGTACATATCATTTCATTCAAACAAACTGAGCCACTTTTTATATTTGTTCTAATGCTAATTTTTTTTGTTGTGCTATTTTTACCATATAGTAGATTCCTAATGCCATGATACATAAAATTATTTGAACAAGCGGATATGCAAACCATACACCATCTAATTGAAACATATTTGACATAACAATTAAACTCACAGGAAGTAAAAAGCATGGTTCGATATATACTAACAATGTTGATTCTTTTTGTTGACCTGTTGCATAAAAATAAGCACATATTAATCTTGCAATTCCTAAAGATGTAAATGCTAATGTAGAAATACGAATCGCACGAACACAGGCCATTTTTAAACGCATGTCAATTGCGAACAAATCTGATAAATAACCAGCAAATCCACCTACTACAATGGTAAATATAATAGATACAAATAATGATAATGCAAAAGCATGTCGATACATCCATTGCAATTCTTCTCGTTTATTTGCGCCATAATAAAATGAAAATAATGGTTGAACTCCATCCCCTATTCCTTGTAACATCAATTGAACAGTGGATAATATATAAGTTACTACTGAAAAGATTGTAACAGCATCATTTCCACCATAAGTAATACATTTCCAATTTGTAAAAATGATTACAAGAGATGGAACCAAAGCTTGTCCAAATGGAGAAATACCGATTTTCATAATCTTTTTTACATCTGCTAAGTCAAAAGTAAACATTTGTTTATGAAACAATTCACGTTGTGTATATAATAAATATCCAAAACTTGTACAAGCAACAACTCCTTGCGCTATAATAGTTGCAAGTCCTGCTCCAAATAATCCTAGTTTTAAAGAAAATACTAAATAATAATCTAGGATGATATTAGTAAATAGTCCAGTACACATCAAAATAGTAGCACTGATTGTATTCCCTTTATTACGTATTAATGGATTACATCCATTTCCAATCATTGGAAAAATACCACCAATTAAAATAACAATAATATATTGTTTACATAAAGTTGCTAGTTCTCCACTTGCTCCTAAAAAAGATAATAATTGAGGTAAAAATAATAAAATCAAAAGAGGTAAGACAATTCCAACAACAATAAGCAATGCTATACCAGTAGAACATGCTTTTTGTGCTTCTGCTTTATTATCATTTCCCATATATGTAGACATTAATACAGCACTTCCAATCCCAATGCCAATTGCTGTAGCATTAATTAAACATTGTAAAGGCCACACTAAATTAATTGCCCCTAATGCTGCATTTCCTGCAGCATTTCCAACAAACAAACCATCTACAATTGCATAAAAACTACTCAGTAACATTGCAAACATGGAAGGAATAATGTATTGTAAAAACTGTTTTTTCAAGATTTTTATATTCATAATTTATCACCTTGGAAAGTATAAACCCTAGTCCAAGACTAGGGTCAATACTATACAATGAATTTTTTATATTTTTTTAATTGGTAGATATATTTCAGTAAAATAATTCGATTCATCTGTATATGCAGTCAATGGAATTTCATGTATATAAATAATATTTTCATAAGAATATCCATGTACCTTTGCATATAAACACATCTCATCAACTTCTTGTATTGGAACTTCTTCCTTACCTAATTGAATGACTTTATAAATACAGAGTCCAAGATCTAACTTCTCACAATTCTTCCAACTAATATTAAATTCTTTCATGACACTTTGTTCCATAGTAATGCAAAAATCTTCTCTAGTATTATTAGTAATATGATATGTTGAATATATACAACTCATTACAAACTGTTCCTTTGTAAAATCAGAAATTTGAGATCTCATAATCTCATCTTTTTCATTACCATGAGCTAATATCCAAGTCTTAGGAAATTTTTTTATACTAATACCATGATGACTTTCAATCGTATTATATGCTGTTTCAATTAGTTCAATCTTCTTAACAAGCTGCTTTTCAAAACGAATACGATTCAGTGCATTATTCTTTTTTTCATTCAATAAAATTTTCATTGTCTCTTTCGAACCAGACTGTATGATTTCTGTAATATCTGAAATTGACATATCCAATTCGCGATAATAAATGATATCCAATAACTCTAAAATATTTGTCATTGTATATACACGATATTTACTATGCTCATCCTTTTTAGGATGCACTAATCCCTTTTTTTCATAAAAGCGTATTGCATCAATACCAATTCTTAACATTGCAGAAACTTCTCCTATACTATAAGTTTTTTTCATAAACATTATACCTTACTTTTTAATAAGTCAGCCACAATCATAGATAAGGACTGAATTAAATCTTCACTTTTCATATGGATTTGATATCCAATTTTTCCTCCGCTAAAGTAAATGAAATCCTCATTTAAAATAGATGTATCAATAAATGTTCGAAAAGACTTTTTCATGGCAATGGGAGATGTTCCACCACGAACATATCCTGTAATTTTTGTAAGATCTTTTAATGGCAATAATTCAACTGATTTCACTCCTGCAATTTTTGCACATTTTTTAAAATCAAGCTCTTTTAAAGCAGGTATCATATAAACCAAATACTCCTTAGTATTTGCCTTACAAACAATTGTTTTAAATACTTGCTGAAAAGGTTCATTATGATATTTAGCTGCATACATACCCGAAGGACTTTCCCCATCCTTATATTCATAAGTTAACACATTATAAGAAATATTTTTTAAATCTAACCATCGCATCGCATTGGTTTTTTGTATTTTCATATAAACATCTCCTTATATAGATAAAAACTGACTAAAAAGTCAGCTTTATAATACATTATTTAGTTCATTTACTAATTGTATCTTTGGCATAAATCCTTGTAATTGTTTAACTGGTTTTCCGTCTTTAAAAATTACCATAGTAGGCACTGCCATAATACCGAATCTTTGAGCAAGCTCTGCACTTTCATCAATATCTACTTTAACAATTGTAGCCTTACCTTCAACATCATTAGCCACTTCTTCCAAAACAGGTGACAACATTTTACAAGGTCCACACCATGTCGCAAAAAAATCAACCATAACGACACCATTTGATATCACATGATCAAATTCATTAACATTTATAACTTTCATAATCATTCCTCCATTTTACAAAATTGTTTTTTTAAAAGTTCCATTAAATCTACTATTCGAGGATCACAAATTGAATATTGAACAAACTGTGCATATTTCTTTGTACAAACTATATTTGCATCTCTTAACTTATGAAGATGTTGAGACAAAGCGGGTGCAGTAATTCCATCTACTTCTTCTGCAATATCACCAACTGTTTTGGGTCCATCTAACAATGTACATAAAATTAATAGCCTATTTTCATTCGCTAATACACACATTAATTTTGCAATTTTATTTGTATTTAGTCTCATTTCGTCATCGACTTTTTCATTGCAAGTCCTTAACATTGTTTCCTCCTTCATTAATTAAGTTATAACTTAACTAATTTATGTTTTAATTATATATGATTTATTTCATTAATTCAATTATTATGCACAAAAAAAACCTGCCCAACTGAGCAGGTAAGAAACCCGGCAACGTGCTATCTTCACTAGGGCGCGCCTAGATATTGTCGCCGCTGAAGTGCTTAACTTCTGTGTTCGGAATGAGAACAGGTGTGTCCA
>JARHZK010000067.1 GCA_029258245.1 Longicatena sp.
TGGAATTTAGAAGAATGGACAACGAAAATATTATAAATAAATGGTGTGTATATACTTATTAAGTTAATTATGACGAATCATAAATAATGTAAATAAAAAGCTGAATTTTGGTGAATTCAGCTTTTTATAACCATTTGATTTTATTTTCTGTTCCATTCATTATTTTTTGAATATTTGATCGATGACGATAAATTACTAGAATTGTTAATAACCAACTAGCGACAATGATTTCAAAACTTATATTCCATTGCATATAAGAAATGTAGATACTACTTGTAATTGCTGCAATCATACTTGATAAAGAAACCATTTTTGATAATACTAAAACAATCAAAAAAGCTAAAAAAGGAATGATTACATACCATGCGTTGTGAAATGTAAAAATAGAAGTACTAATAAGAATTCCAAACATTGTTGCAACGGCTTTTCCTCCATGGAATTCTGCAAAGATTGGATAACAATGTCCAAAAGCTGCGGCAAGACCTGCCCAAACACTTGCTTCTTTATCGAAGAATGAAACAACTCCAACTGCAAATACGACTTTTAAAATATCTAGAACAATAACAGAAATCCCTGCTTTTTTTCCAAGTACGCGTCCTGCGTTAGTTCCGCCTAAATTACCACTCCCAAAATTACGTACATCTGTTTTATAGAAAACTTTCCCAATAATTAAAGCAAAAGGTAAAGATCCTAATAAATAGCCTAATACAATATAAAAAATCCAATTTATATTCATAATTCCACCTCAATTTATTTCTATGTTAAACATTTTAGCATTAAATTGATAGGGAATAAAGATAAATGTTGAAAATTAATTATTTTTTAAAATTCTAGTTATACTCGTTTATTTTTAAATAAATATTTGCTTAAATAATAAGAATTTGATAAACTAAAGCAAGACGATTTTATAAAGAGAGGAAGAGGTGATTGTATGGCAAATAAAAGTTATGATGGAAGTAGCATTCAAATTCTTGATGGACTTGATGCTGTACGTAAACGTCCTGGAATGTATATTGGTTCTACGGATAGTCGTGGATTACACCATTTAGTTTGGGAAATTGTAGATAATTCAATTGATGAAGCTTTAAATGGGTATGGAGATACAATTCGTATAACAATTGAAAATGATGGAATTATTTGTGTGGAGGATGAAGGGCGAGGAATGCCTGTTGATATGCACGCAAGTGGGGTTTCTACGTTACAAGTAATTCATACGATTTTACATGCGGGTGGTAAATTTAGTTCACAAGGTGGATATAAGACAAGTGGCGGTCTACATGGTGTAGGAGCAAGTGTTGTAAATGCATTGTGTACATGGATGGAAGTTACTGTTTGTCGTGATGGGAAAATTTATCAAATGACATTTGAAAACGGTGGAAAAACAATAAGTGAATTAAAAATCATTGGTAAAACAAATAAAACAGGAAGTAAAACTAGATTTCTTCCTGATAAAAAAATATTTTCTACTACAAAATTTTCATTTTCTCAAATTGCAGAGAGAGCACAAGAAGATGCCTTTTTATTAGAAGGACTACGTTTGATTGTTAAAGATGAACGTGATGGGAAAGAACGTGAAGAAATATATCATTATGAAGAAGGATTAGTTGCTTTTATGGAATATTTGCATGAAGATAAACAAACATTCCATAAACCAGTTTCTTTTTCTGGTGAAGTAAACGGGATTAAAGTTGATTGTGCTTTTCAATATACCGATGAATATCAGGAAAATATATTTTCTTTCGTAAATGTAGTTCGTACAAAAGATGGGGGAACACATGAAGCAGGAGCTCGTAATGCATTTACCAAAGTTTTTAACGATTATGCAAGAAGAAATGGATTATTAAAAGAAAAAGATAAAAATTTTGAAGGTAGTGATGTTCGAGAAGGATTGACGATTATTTTATCTCTTGGAATTCCGGAAGATTTATTACAATTTGAAGGACAAACAAAAGGTAAATTAGGAACACCAGAGGCTAAGAATGCAGTAGATTCTATTGTGAGTGAAAAATTATCTTTCTTTTTAGAAGAAAATAAGGAATTGGCAACTACATTAATAAAAAAAATGCAACGTGCAAGTAGTGCACGAGAAGCAGCTCGTAAAGCACGAGAAGATGCTAGAAAAGGAAAGACAAAAGGAAAAACAGAAAAGATTTTATCTGGTAAATTGGCAAGTGCACAATCAAAAGATGCGCGTAAAAAAGAATTGTACTTAGTCGAAGGGGATTCAGCAGGTGGTAGTGCAAAACAAGGACGTGATTCCAAGTATCAAGCAATTTTACCATTACGAGGGAAAGTGTTAAATACGGAGAAAGCAAGTATAGCGAATATTGAAAAAAACGAAGAGTTAAATACAATCATTCATGCTTTAGGTGCAGGTGTTGGAGCAAATTTTAATGCAGATGATGCGAATTATCATAAAGTTGTTATCATGACCGATGCGGATGATGATGGTGCACATATCCAAATTCTTTTACTAACTTTCTTTTATCGTTATATGAGGGAACTTATTGAAAAAGGTATGGTGTATATCGCAATGCCACCATTGTATAAACTACAAAAAGGTAAGGAAATTAAGTATGCATGGACAAATGAAGAATTAGATGAATTACGTAAAACATTCCCGAAAGGATATACGTTGCAACGTTATAAAGGGTTAGGTGAAATGAATGCGGATCAATTATGGGATACAACAATGTGTCCAGCCACAAGAACACTGATTCAAGTAAGTATTGATGATGCCGTAGTTGCTGAAAAACGTGTTTCGGTATTAATGGGTGACAAGGCAAATTTACGTCGTGATTGGATTGAAGAAAATGTATCATTTACATTAGAAGATGATTATCAAGTGGGGGTACGTTAATGAAACATAAGATAGAAGAAACAACTTGTGAAAATGCAAATATTTTAACGACTCCATTAGAAGAAATCATGGGAGATCGATTTGGACGTTATTCGAAATATATTATTCAAGATCGTGCTTTACCAGACGCAAGAGACGGATTAAAGCCAGTACAACGTCGTATCTTATATGCAATGTTTGAAGATGGTAATACATGGGATAAAGCATATCGAAAAAGTGCAAAAACAGTTGGTCTGGTTATTGGTAATTACCATCCTCATGGCGATAGCAGTGTTTATGATGCAATGGTACGTATGTCACAAGATTGGAAAATACGTACACCACAAATCGATATGCAAGGAAACAATGGTTCTATTGATGATGACCCAGCTGCTGCTATGCGTTATACGGAGGCACGATTAGGTAAAATTAGTGAATTTTTATTAAAAGATATTGATAAAGAGACGGTTATGTGGGCTCCTAATTTTGATGATACAGCGATGGAACCTACGGTATTACCTGCTCGATATCCTAATTTATTAGTAAATGGAATTACAGGTATTGCAGCAGGTTATGCAACAAATATTCCTCCTCATAATTTAGGAGAATGTATTGATGCAGCAATTCATCGTATCCAACATCCATCTTGTACATTAGAAGATTTGATGAATTACGTAAAGGGTCCAGATTTTCCAACGGGAGGCATTGTACAAGGCATAGATGGTATTAAAGATGCTTTTACAAGTGGACGTGGACGTATTATGATCCGTAGTAAAGTTCATGTTGAACAAAATAAAACAGTTCAGCAATTAATAGTTTCTGAAATTCCATACGAAGTTGTAAAAAGCAACATGGTTAAAAAAATAGATGATATACGTTTAAATAAAAAAATAGATGGTATTTTAGATGTTCGTGATGAAAGTGATCGGAATGGATTAAGAGTTGTAATTGATATAAAAAAAGATGCAGATCCACAATTAATATTGAATTATTTATATAAGAATACAGATTTACAAGTTTCATATAATTATAATATTATTGCAATTGTAAACAAACGACCTGTACAAATGGGACTTGTACAAATGTTAGATGCTTTTATCGATCATAGAAAAGAAGTTATTGAGCGCCGTAGTCGTTTTGATTTAGATAAAAAAGAAAAACGCTGTCATATTTTGGAAGGTTTAATTAAGGCTGTTTCTATTTTAGATGAAATCATAACTTTAATCCGCTCGAGTAAAGATAAAGCAGATTCGAAAATTAAAATCATGAATGCATTCGGATTTAGTGAAGCACAAGCAGAGGCAATTGTTACAATGCGATTATATCGTTTATCAAATACAGATATTAAGCAATTACGTGAAGAGTTTGATTTATTGCAAGAAGAAATTCAAGAATTACATAGGATTTTAGAAGATCCAAAGAAATTACGTAAAGTTATGGTAACAGAGTTAAAAGAAGTGAAAAAAGCTTTTCTAACACCACGATTAACAGAGATTGAAAAGGAAATTGAAGAAATTGTAATTGATAAATTAGCTATGATTCCTCAAGAACAAGTAATGTTTACATTATCTCGTGATGGCTATATGAAACGAGTATCGATGCGTAGCTTTGCAGCAAGTCAAGATGTTATGACAGGTATGAAAGAGGGAGATCAACTAGTTGGGTATGGAGAAGTAAATACACTAAACAATATTCTTTTCTTCACTACGCAAGGAACATATGGATATGTTCCGGTATATGAAGTTGATGATGCGAAATGGAAAGAAGTAGGATCACATTTAAGTTCAAAGCTAAAGATAACTTCTGAAGAAAAAATAACAAATGCGTATGTGATAAAAGATTTCAAAACAAATGCGTATATGATTTCTGTATCTAAATTAGGTCTTGTGAAAAAAACACCTGTCTATGAGTATGAGGTTTCAAGAAACAATAAAACAATGAGTAATATGAAACTTGTTAAAGAAGATGAAGTCATTGGTACATTTGTTGCATATGATCAGGATGAAATTTTGATTACATCGAAAAATGGTTTTGTTACAAGGTATCCAATTTCATTAATTCCATCAACAAGTTTACGTTCTAAAGGTGTAAAAGCAATGAATTTAGTATGTGATGAAATTACAAGTGCAGTAATTTATCATCAAGATAATAAGCAATTGATTGCATTTAGTGAAGATTGTGCATGTAAACGTATTAAATTAAGTGATATTGATATTACAGGAAGACCTACGAAAGGAAGTATGATTTGTAAAAAAGTAAAATCAAATCCATATTTCATTAAATATATTATGTTACAAGATTTAAATGACGAAATTACTTTATCAAATTCTGATCTTACAAAAATAATTACAAAGGATATTCCTTTGATGACAAAAGATGCAACATTCTCATCTATGTTAAAAGGAATGACAGATTTTTATATATTATCTAAATTTGTTGAAGTAGAAATAAAAGAATTAGCAAATAAAGAAGAATCAAAAGAAACAACATATGAAGAGGTTTCTTTGTTTGAATAAAAAATAGTATAAAATGCATTTCCATGTTTAGATATGTAAAAATCTAAATAAATGAATGCATTTTTTCTATTTTATTTAACGAATAAATATATAAATTTATGATATAATTGAAACACTAGAGAGGTGTAGCTATGAAACTTATAATTATTCAAGAAAAATTAAGTCACTTAAGTAAACACATTGATGAGTTAAAAACACAATCCCATCGTATTTCAATCATAAGATTTATTCTTGTGCTGGTTTTTTGTTTTAGTTTTTTTCAAGCATATTATCATCAAAAGGCTATGTATATATTGTGTTTTGTCTGTTTATTAATATTTATTGTTTTTGTAAAAAAACATTCTATAATAAAGCAAAAATTGGAAGATTCTATTCTTGAAAAAGAAACATATGAAGATATAGTAAAAAGAAAAGGTATAGAGTGGAAAGCATTTAAAGATACTGGAGAAGAATTTTTAAATGAGCATACTACGCAAGCATATGATTTAGATATTTTTGGTAAAGCAAGTTTATATCAATATTTATGTATTGCTAAAACAGATGAGGGAAAATATGAACTAGCAAAGGCACTCGATTGGAAAGCTCCTAAAAAAGATAGTATTTTAAAGAGACAAGAAGCTGTTCAAGAGTTAATAGAAAAAGAAAAATTTAGTATTACATTTGTACAGTTATTAAAAGCTTTTGAAAAACATTCGCATAAAAAAAACAAGAAATCTTTACAACAATTATATAATTTTTTACAAGTGGAAGATAAAAAAGAATCGGTTGCTTTAATAATACTTTCGTTTGCTTTACCAATATTAACAATTTTTGGATTGTTTCAAATGGTTGTATTGAAGCAAAGTTATATTATTTTTAGTATTGGATTTACATTAAGTTTTTGTTTAAGTCTAGTTTTATCTATTTATTATGGTGAAGTATTATCAAGTGTTTCTAAAATGCATGAATTAATGGGAGATTATAAACGTATATTGGATTTTGTACAGCAAGCTGAATTTGATAGTTCTTACTTATGCGAATTACAAAAATGTATTGAAAATGAAAAAGAGGGAATGACAAAATTTACAAAAGTACTTAATTTAGTTCAATTACATAATAATTTTATTTCCAATGTTGCAGGTAATGGTTTCTTTATGTTAGATTTTCATAGTATCCGACTATATAAAAAATGGAAAAGAGAATATGGAATTCAAATTGAAACGTGGTTAAAAACAATAGGAAAAATGGAAATGTTAGTTTCTTTGGTACAATTATCGTATGCGAAAGATCAATGTGTATTTCCAGCAGTGTTAGATTCTTTGGAACCTGTATGTCAATTAGACCATATGCATCATCCTTTGTTATTGGAAGAAAAAGCAATTCAAAATAGTTTTTCTGCAAGTTCCAATTCTTATATTATTACCGGAAGTAATATGTCAGGGAAAACTACTTTTTTAAGAACTATAGGATTGAATATGATTCTATTTCATGCTGGTGCAACGGTTTGTGCAACATCATGCTCAATGTCTTTGATGGATGTTTATACAAGTATGCGTGTCCAAGATAATGTTAGTGAAGGAATATCAACATTTTATGCTGAAATATTACGAATAAAAGATATGATGGAAGCAAGTAAAAGTAAAAAACCTATGCTTGTTTTAATCGATGAAATATTTAAGGTTCCAATAGTGCAGATCGTATTGAGTGTGCAATTCAAGCAATTAAAACATTGCATAAATCTTGGATTATTACATTTGTATCAACACATGATTTTGAATTATGTGATTTAGAAAATGATTCATGTATTAAAGCAAAAAACTATCATTTTTCTGAATATTATGAAGAGGATCGCATTTGTTTTGATTATTTATTAAAAGAAGATAAATGTAAAACAACAAATGCAAAACAGTTAATGAAAATGGCAGGATTTTGGAAGGAATAAAAAAATTAAATTCATGAAATAAGAATAAAAGAAGTTCTATGTGAAGTGTGATTTACATAGAATTTTTTTTGATGAGTGATTTATTTTAATAATGTTGTAGGATGCAAAGCTGCATATTGTAAAGCAATAATAGTTTTTGCATCTTTAATTTTTCCTAATTCAATCATGGATAAAGCATTTTCAAGGGAAATCCATTGAATCTCAATATTTTCATCCTCATCCATAGGTAAAGGATTTTCAACTTTTTCAATTTGATTTGTCCAATACAAATGTATTTGTTCATTGCAAAAACCAGGAGTTGAGTACATTGTACACAATGGTTTTAATTTAGGACTCGTGTAGCCACTTTCTTCTTCAAGTTCGCGTAAACCACATGTATAAGGATCTTCGTCTTTTTCTAATTTTCCTGCTGGAATTTCAAATGTGGTTTCTTGAATTGCATAGCGAAATTGTTTCACTAATAAGATTTTATTCTTCTGTATTACTAAAATACCAACACCTCCATGGTGATGTACAATATCACGTGAATAACATTTTCCATTTATTTGCGCAGTATCTTGTGTTACTTTAAATATGTTACCATCAAAGATTAGTTTTGCTGATTGAGTTTTCTCCATAAACAAACCTCCTATATATTGTATTATAACTTTTTTTATGATTTATTACATTTTATTTAATAAAATTTTAAATTCCATTTTGTATTTTACATATATAAAGAAGTATGATCCATACTAGGGTTGATAGGAGGTAGCGTATGGATCAAGAAGAGATTAAACAGATATCAAAAAAACATGCCCCTAAACAGCATTATATTAAAAATGAAATGATTGCTTTTTTAAGTGGAGGTACGCTTGCTGCTGTTGCACAAATTGTTATGATGGGAATTCAAAAATATTTTAATATTGATAAGCAAATGGCAACTTCTATAATAGTTGTAACAGTTATTTTGATAACAGCAATTTTAACTGGTTTAGGTGTATATGATAAATTAGCACAGCATTGCGGTGCGGGATTATTTATTCCTATTTCGGGATTTGCAAATTCATTGACATCGTGTGCAATGGAAGGAAAAAGTGAAGGACCTATTTATGGAATTGGATCAAATATGTTTCGACTGGCTGGCTCTGTACTTACTTATGGAATTGCATCTGCTTTTGTGTTTGGATTCATTCGATATTTATTATTTGGAGGATAATATATGAAATCAATAAAATTGAATAATGTCTATGTACAAGCAAGTGCAGCAATTGTTGGTCCCAATGAAATGCAAGGTCCATTACATGGATGTTTTGATAAAGAATATGATGATTTTTATTGTGGAGAGAACACATTTGAAAAAGCGGAACAAAGATTGTTGTTAGATGCATATCAAAGTATTAGAAAAGAAAATAATTATGAGATAACTGCGACAGATATTGCAGTGGGTGGTGATTTGATTAATCAATTGACTAGTTCCCATTATTTTGCAAAAACTTTGCCATGTACGTTTTTAGGAATGTATGCAGCATGCGCTACAAGTTCTCTTGTGATCGGGATGGCATCTTTATTGATTGATTATAATTTGGTTCAACATGCACTTGCGTTTACAAGTTCACATACTGCTGCTGCAGAAAGACAATTTCGTTTTCCTAATGAATATGGAATTCAAAAAAAAGAAACTACAACTACAACGGTTACAGGTGCAGG
>JARHZK010000076.1 GCA_029258245.1 Longicatena sp.
TTATTAAAATAGTTCCTAATATATATTTAAACACCCTTGTTTTTGCTATGATGATGAAAATTTCAAGGAATGGGATTGTGGATATATATTAGGAACTATTTTAATAATGAAAGGTATGTAAAAAAATTTCAAGTTTATAGAATTTAAAAAACTAAAGATTGGATAACAATAAAATTATGGAAGAAAGTAAAACAACAATAGTATCAAAAACTGTTAAATCAGGTATTACATTCGGCAGTGCTTTGGCTATGGTCATAAGTTATACAACATGGAAATCAGTTGGATGGGCAATTTTTCATGGTTTGCTTAGTTGGGGATATGTAATTTATTTTGTTTTACGCTATTAGATTTCAGCTTTTATATGTATTTGATAGAACGAAAGTATCTCATTTTGATGGAGTGATTCAGATACAGCGGTGGGAAAATTTTTTAGATTTTTCCGCCGTTTTTAGGTGGTCGGATTTGCTAACATAAATATGTATAAAAATGATCATTTAAAAATGTACAAAATATAAGGCAAAATATCATGGTAATGAAGGAGATGAACATGATATCATTTATGACTTACTTTACGACATAATACCACCGTGATAAAAAATAAAAAGAGGACGTCAAAATTCTCTATAGCATTGTAATCTACATTATCACGATGCGTTTACTATATGTTTACTTTCAAAACTGTAAGTGTAATTGAATACCGCCATTGCTATAATTTAACTGTATTTAAAAACAAATAGATATTGCAAGAAGAAAGGGGCAATTTTAATGGAACATATTTTGAATTTAGAACATGTGAAGAAATACTACGGGGATAATTCTGGAAATATCACGAAGGCTGTAGACGGTATTTCGATGTATGTAGATGAAGGTGAATTTGTCGCAATTATGGGAGCTAGTGGTTCTGGAAAGACTACTTTATTAAATTATATCTCAACGATTGATACCGTAACCAGCGGACACATTACAGTCAATAAACAAGATATTACGAAAATAAAGGATAAAGACTTTGCTGATTTCAGACGTGAAAATCTAGGATTTATTTTTCAAGATTTTAATCTTTTAGATACCTTAACGATTGAAGAAAACATATCTTTGTCATTGGTTATTAACAAACAGAACCCTGCTGATATTGAGAAAAGGGTTCATGCTATCGCTGATAAATTGGGTATTTGCGATATTTTATCGAAATTTCCTTATGAAGTTTCTGGTGGACAAAAACAGCGTTGTGCTTGTGCAAGAGCCTTAATCAATGAACCGAAATTGATATTAGCTGATGAACCGACAGGAGCTTTGGATTCAAAATCATCTAGATTACTACTGGAAACAATGACTGACATCAACAAGAAAATGCAGGCTACTATTTTAATGGTAACACATGACCCATTTAGTGCGTCTTTTTACAAGCGTATTCTATTTTTGAAAGACGGGAAAATATTCAATGAAATTTTTAGAGGAGAAAAAAGTAGAAAAGACTTCTTTAATGAAATATTGGACATATTAACCTTACTTGGGGGTGAAGTAGGAAATGTTAGGTAAATTAGCGCTTAGAAATACGAAAAGGAATATTAAAGATTACCTGATTTATTTGATAACTGTTACCATCTCATTTTCACTCATTTTTGCTTTTAACTTAGTGGCCAGTTCAGATGAGTAGTAAAGTTATCTTCCAGGATGGATGTATTTAAGAACACATTACTCGCTGTCAATATACTTATCATTTTTGTGGTATGTTTTTTAATAAACTACACAACAAGGTTTATGTTTGAAAAGCAAAGTAAAGAAATTGGA
>JARHZK010000099.1 GCA_029258245.1 Longicatena sp.
TTAAACCGATTTTAGTTATTTTACCAGGTCTATGACCAGCTATATCACGAAACATCAAAGAAATCGTTCCAAGTGGTAAATTATATCCTTCAACTTTATTTTCAAATACCATCTGTTGAAGTTTAGGAATTAATCCCCAGTGTCCACCAATAATCCTTTTCAACAATCCTTCATGCCCTAATTTATTTAAACCAAGTTTATCCGTTCCATCCCCTATACCAGCAGAGAACATAATTGTTAAATTATTAGGATGGCCACTTTTTAAAAAAGATTCTTCAATCCCCACAGAAAACTCTTGTGGGTGTCCACATCCTATAAAACCTCCAATACCAATATTTGCTCCATCTGGAATCATTGATACTGCTTCTTCAAGACTAACTACTTTACTCAAAGTCATTGCCTCCTTTATCCATCGTTATGACTTTACTATGAGTAAAAGCGTATAAAAATACGCTTTTACTCATTTATTATAATTTTATTTGTTAGAAAAATTTTTTTCTTTTACTTTTTCTAAGAAACATGTCATACCATAAGTTTGATCTTCTGTCGCAAAACAATTAGAAAATTCTTTAACTTCAACGTCGATTCCACTTACAATATCTGTTTGTAATCCATCATTAATAGCTCTTTTTGCATTTGCAACTGCAATCGGTGCATTAGTAGCAATTCCTTTTGCCATTTTCATAGCTGTTGGTATTAATTCTTCTAAAGCAACAACTTTATTAACTAATCCAATTTCTATAGCACGTGGTGCTTTAATATTTCTAGCAGTATAGATCATTTCTTTAGCAATACCAACACCAACTGTACGTGCTAATCTTTGAGTTCCTCCAAATCCAGGAGTAATACCTAGTCCAACTTCTGGCTGACCAAATACAGCATTTTCACTTGCTAAGCGAATATCACAACTCATTGCTAATTCACATCCACCACCAAGTGCAAATCCATTAACTGCTGCAATAACAGGACATCTAAATGTCTCAATACGACGGAATACTTCATTACCAAATCTTCCATATTCTTCTGCCTCTTTTACAGTCTTATCTTTCATTTCAGCAATATCAGCACCAGCAACAAAAGATTTTTCACCAGCTCCAGTGATGATTAACGCATATACTTCTTTATTATTTTCAACTTCTGTTAAAGCCTCATTTAACTCTTCTAATACTTTTGTAGATAATGCATTCAATGCTTTAGGACGATTAATTGTAATCGTTGCTACATGTTCGTCATAATTTACTAAAATTGTTTCCATTTTTATTACCTCTCTTTAAAAAATGTGAATCTACAATTTCATTAGTTGTAGAAATTATAGATTCACGCATTATTAATATGAACTATTTATTATATTCGTAGAATCCTACGCCAGTTTTTTGACCTAATTTTCCACCACGTACCATTTTTCTTAATAATGTGCAGCAACGATATTTAGAATCATGTGTTTCAGCAAATAATACGTCCATGATTGCGACAACAATATCGATACCAATTAAATCTCCTAAAGCTAGAGGTCCCATTGGATGATTAGCACCAAGTTTCATAGCTGTATCAATATCCTCAACACTCGCAATTCCTTCTTGTAAAATTGTAGCTGCTTCATTAATCATTGGAATCAAAATACGATTAACCACAAATCCAGGTCCTTCAGCAACTTCTACTGGAGTTTTACCTAAAGATTTTGAAATTTCTAATACTGCTTCTTTAGTTTCAACTGGAGTATTAATTCCAGAAATTACTTCAACTAATTTCATACGATCCGCTGGATTAAAGAAATGCATACCTATTACAGGATGTTTAATACCTTTTGCAATTTCTGTAATTGATAATGATGACGTATTAGTTCCAAAAATACAAGAATCTTTACATATTTCATCTAATTTAGTAAATAATTCTTTTTTAGTATCCATAATTTCTAATACCGCTTCAATAATCAAATCACAATCTGCTAAATCTGCATATTCTCCAGCTTTTAGATTTCCTTTAACTTCCGTAGCTTTTTCAGGTGTAATTTTTTCTCTAGCAACTAATTTATCAATTTTCTTAGAAATTTTATCGATTCCGCCCTGTGCCCATTCTAATTTAATATCACACACAGTTACATTATATCCATTAGAAGCAAATGCATTTGCAATACCTTGACCCATTGTACCTGCGCCAATAACACCAACTTTTTTCATTTTAATTATCTCCTTTTCCTATATATTATATGGAGAAGGGATAGAAATTATCTATCCTTTCTAAATTATGCTTTTTTTGCAGCAATTATTTCATCTTTTAATAATGGTAAAATTTCATTTACATCGCCAACAAATCCCATGTTAGCAATTGAGAAAATATCAGCTTGAGGATCACGATTAATTGCAATAATCATATCAGATTTATCCATACCTGCAACATGTTGACATGCTCCTGAAATACCACATGCAATATAAAGTGATGGACGTACAGTTTTTCCTGTTTGTCCAACTTGT
>JARHZK010000180.1 GCA_029258245.1 Longicatena sp.
CATGAAAACGATATCCACAATCCAATAAATTTTGATGTTTAATTTCATAGTTATATGAATAATTTTTTGGAATTTCTACAGTTTCATTCTTTTTAATTTCCTTGATACTATATTCTTTATAACAGAAATTAGGATCTATTTTAATACAATAAGATTTTTCTTGTTTTGCGAGTTTTTTTAATTCTTGTGTTAAAATGTTTAATGTTTCTAAATCCGCATAATCTACTAAAAAACCTCTAGGAACGTACATAAAAGATATTCCTAATGGTAAACTTCTTTTTAACACCATCGCAGTTGCAACTAATTTTCCATCTTTATATAGTCCACAGTGGAAATGTTTCCATCCATCCTTTACAAATGCCCATTCATATTCTTGCATGAAATTTAAAATTTCTTGTTCTTGTGCAAATTTTTTAAATTCATCTTTATCCATATTTACTTTAAATTTGTAAACCATACTATTCCTCCCAAATCTTATTATTTTATAATGTTTATATTTTTATACACTACGAATAATATTATAGCATAGATATCCTTTGGAAATATATAAACATGAATGAAATCATGTTTATATATTTCTATATTTTCCAACAAAACAATGTATCTTTTTTATATTTATAATAAACAAATCCAACAAGATCTGCCAATCCCCATCCAATTGGAACTGACCACCAAATTCCTATTAGACCGATTGTTGGTATTGCTGATAGTAGATAAGCTAATATTACACGAGTTCCTAAAGATAAAATCGTAAGTACAATTGACATTTCTGGTTTAGCCATTCCTCTATAAAGACCATATAATAAAAACAAACATCCTATACCACAATAAAATGCACCTTCAATGCGTAAATATTTCACTCCTTCTGCAATGATTAAAGTTTCGTTTACACTCACAAATAATCTCATAAGAGGTTCTGCAAATATCCAAACAATTCCTGAAATTAAAATACAAAATAAAACTGAAAAACAAACTGCTCCTTTAAAGCCATTATGAATACGTTCTTTCTTATTTGCTCCATAATTTTGTGCAATAAACGTTGAAAAGGCATTCCCAAAATCTTGTACAGGCATATAGGCAAAAGCATCTATTTTTACTGCAGCAGCAAATGCTGCCATGGCAATTGGACCAAAACTATTTACCAAACCTTGTACCATCAAAATACCAAGATTCATAATGGATTGTTGTATACAGGTAAGTAAAGAATAATTACTAATTTCTCGAATACAAGTATATTTCATATGACAATGTCTTCGTTGAATTCGAAGCTTTGGAAAGCTAATCCATGTATAAAGTGCAATTCCAATTCCTGAAATAAACTGCGCAATTACCGTCGCTTGTGCAGCACCAACTACACCTAACTTCAATCCTATTACAAACCAAAGGTCAAGAATAATATTTGTAATAGCTGAGATTGTTAAAAACATAAGTGGTGCTATCGAATTTCCTACTGCACGTAACAACGAAGCAAAATAATTATAAAGAAATGTTGCAGATAAACCACAAAAAATCACAATTAAATATTCTCTCATCAATTTGTATACTTCATCGGGAACTTGTAAAAAATCTAAAATCCAATCCATTCCTAAAAAAACTACTACATTCAATAGGATAGTAAACAACGCAATTAATACAAACGAAGTAAATATACGTTCTTTGAGTCCTTCTTCATCTTTTTTACCAAATCGAATGGAAAAAACGGTACCGCTTCCCATACAAAGTCCAAGTAAAATTGATGTAAGAAATGTCATTAATGTAAATGATGATCCAACAGCCGCGAGTGCATTTGGCCCTAAAAAACGTCCAACTATAAAGGTATCTGCTATGTTATAACATTGTTGTAATAGATTTCCTAAAATCAT
>JARHZK010000221.1 GCA_029258245.1 Longicatena sp.
CAATTGTTGACAGAATATCAAGCTACTGGAAATACATATGAATTAATTGTTCAAATTGTTCAGACGATGCCATTATCGACATTTGTTTTAGTATTGATTTTAATTACAATGATTGCATTCTATGCAACGTCTTTTGATTCTATTGCTTTAACTGCTAGTTGTTATAGTTATCACGAATTAAAAGATGGGGAATCTCCTCATATTTTGATTCAATTCATGTGGTGTATTCTTCTGGTTTTATTGCCTATAGCGCTGATATTTGCGCAAAGTTCTATGAATAATTTACAATCGGTTAGTATAATTGCAGCTTTTCCAATTGGTGCTGTTATGGTAATGATTGTATGGAGTTTCTTAAAAGATGCGAAAAAGCTGAAATAGCAGAAGAAATATTTTTTTATTAGTGATGAAAAATATTATTAGTTGTTTATATGATGATTATGTTATTTCTTATCCAATCATTTACGTTGAAAAAATTTTTAAGTATATTACTGATGAACATTGGTACGTTGAAGAAGATTTAGAAAAATCAAATAAATTAGGAGCAGATATAACATGAATGCTCCTTTTTTATCATGTACGATAGAATCGTCATTCACAAAAGTTTATTGTGGAGATGATTATGCAGGTAATACATATATAGACAGTCTAGTAGGATGATATGAAATAAATTAAAGTGGAATTTTGTTGTTTAAATTCTAAGTTTCCATTCGTTTCTATCTATAAGGAAAACATAACATCTACATTTATGAAAACGTATACATTTATTCTTTCTTGTGGTATACTATGCCATGGTGAAAATGAAATAAAAAGGAGTGTATGTAAAATGAATTTAAAAGAAAAATATGGAGAATGGGGAATTATTTTAGGTGCTACAGAAGGTGTTGGGAAAGCAACTGCTAAAAAAATTGCAGCAGGAGGAATGAATGTTGTCTTAGTTGGAAGACGTGAAGAAAAATTGCAGGAGTTAGGCAAAGAAATAAGCGAAAAATATAATGTTGAACATTTCGTTATTCGTGCTGATTTTAGTGAAGATAATGCAGCTGAAGCAATTTTTGAAAAAACGAAAGATTTAGATGTAGGATTCATGTCATATGTTGCTTGTTTACATCATTTTGGAAAATTACAAGATACAGATTGGGAATGGCATCAGAAAATGCTAAATGTAAACATTAATACATTCTTAAAATGTTTTTATCATTACATGGGAATTTTTACAAAGCAAAAACGTGGTGCGGTTGTAAATTATTCTTCTTTAACGGGTGTGACTAGTTCCCCATATAATGCACAGTATGGTGCTTGTAAAGCTTATATTGCAAAATTGACAGAAGCAGTTGCATATGAATCAAAAGATTGTGTGGATGTTATGGCAGCAACCTTAGGTTCAACAATTACACCAAGTTGGTTACAAAATCAACCAGGTGGTGAAGAAGGTGAAAAAGCCATTGCAGCAGCAATGACACCAGAAGCAGTTGTTGATGAAATCTTTACAAATTTAGGGAAAGTACGTTCTTTAATAGTAGGGGAAAGAAATCGTAATAATGTACATCATTGGCATTGTGATTTAACTGCAGATGAAGCAGCTGAATATATGGGTAAATTTTACGAATAATGTAATTATTAAAATTTCATTCGAATTTAGCTTTAAAAAAGTGTTAAGTTATGATTAGTTATAGTGTCTCGATATAGGATTACAAAGAAACTATACTTAGTATGATACCTGTTATCGTATAATATAAAATTATTAAATAATGGTTGACAAGAAATTAAAAATGGAGTATGCTAATTCTATCAATAAAATCGTTTTAGAGGTAGCGATGCAGATTAGTAAAAGTTGGAGCTGACAGGCTGTGAAAACTTTGAAAGGCAACCATCGCCGAAAATAAGGACTTGGTAAAGTGCTTGTTTGGGGTTATTAGGAAATACCAATAACACTCCTTCATGTAAATGAAGAGGAGCTATTACACACTCAGACTGTATATAGAGAGTCGTGCAATAGCACGACTTTTTTTGATAGAAAAGAGGATAAGAATATGAATTTAAAAAAAATAGGATTAGGTTTAGTGGCTTGTACGATGTTATTAGCTGGATGTGGAGATAAAAAAGATGAAAATATCTCAGAAGTTACTGGAAAAGAAAAATTAGTAGTTGGTATGGAATGCAATTATGCACCATTTAATTGGCAAACATCAGAACAAACAGAAACAAGTGTTTCTTTAGGTGGTGCAGGTTTTGCTGATGGATATGATGTTCGCATTGCTCGATACTTAGCAGAACAATTAGATCGTGAAGTTGAAATTAAAAAGATTGCTTGGGATGGTTTAATTCCTGCAATTAATGCTGGTGATATTGATGTTGTTATTGCTGGAATGACTGAAAGAAAAGGATTAGATTTTACAGATTCATATTATGATAGTGAAATGGTTATGATTGTACGTAAAGATGACAAATCATTGAAAAAAGCAAATAGTATTCAAGACTTTAGTGGAAAGAGCGTAGTTGGTCAAAAAAATACCAATTACGATACAATCATTGATCAAATTGAAGGTGTAAAACACGCTGTTCCTAAAAACAATTATCCAGAAATGGTAGTTGCTTTACAGAAAAAAGAAGTAGATGGTATTACTGCTGAATATCCAGTTGCTGCTGGTGTGGTAGCTGCTAATAAAGGTTTATCAATTGTGAAATTTGATAAAAATAAAGGATTTGATATCGATACGAGTGTATCTGTTGGGATGAAATCAGGTTCAAAAGATGGTGAATTATATAAGGGTATTCAAAAATCCTTAAAAGATTTACCGCAAGAAACACGTCAAAAATGGATGGATGAAGCGGTTAAAAATCAACCTAAAGTAGCAGAATAAGGATTGAGTGAAGATCATGATTAGAATGGATGTGCAGAGTACATTATCTTCTGCTTGGTATATATTTGAAAGTAATCGTTCAATCTTTTGGTATGGTATTAAAACAACACTATATCTTGCATTGTTAGGCACTGTATTAGGATTATGTATTGGCTTAATCTTAGGTGGGATTCGTGCTATAAAGATTGAACCGAATGATAATGTATTTGTAAAAACTATAAAAAAAGTATTACGTGCATTTGTTAGTATATATGTATGGTTTTTTAGAGGTACACCAATGATGGTGCAAGCAATGTTCTTCTATTATGGATTAAAACCAATTATTGGATGGACAGCAAGTGTTGCTGGTATTGCGATTATTTCTATAAATACAGGTGCATATATGTGTGAAATTGTTCGTTCTGGTATTCAATCTGTTGATAAAGGACAGATTGAAGGTGCAAGAAGTTTAGGAATGACGAATATTCAAACTATGATTTATATTGTGTTGCCACAAGCAATACGAAATTCATTTCCATCGATTGGAAATGAATTTATCGTCAATATTAAAGATAGTTCTATGTTAAATGTTATAGGTGTGGTAGAATTGTTCTTTCAAACAACTTCTGTTGCAGGAACTATGGGATTGTTTACAGAAACATTTTTAGTAACTTGTGTAATTTATTTATTATTGACAAGTGTAGCTACTTTTATTTTGACTTTTGTTGAAAAGAAAATGAATATGCCTAAAACGTCTTTTCCATCAAGTCAAAGCGTTCCTAAAAAGGCAGGTAATTAATTATGGGTGAAAAAATATTAGATATTCAGCATTTACAGAAACATTATGGTTCTTTGAATGTATTAAATGATATTGATTTTCATTGTGATGCTGGGGAAGTAATTACAATTATTGGTTCGAGTGGAAGTGGAAAATCGACGTTACTTCGTTGTATTAATTTACTAGAATTACCAGATGGTGGAGAAATTCGTTATCATGGACAAAATATTTTGGATCAATCTTTAAATGTAAATGAGTATAGAACACATGTAGGAATGGTATTTCAATCATTTAATTTATTTAATAATAAAACTGTTTTAGAAAACTGTATGATTGGTCAAGTAAAGGTTTTGAAGCGTAATAAAGAAGAAGCAAAAGAAATCGCAATGAAAAATTTGCGTAAAGTAGGTATGGATGCATTTGCTAATTCAAGTAGTACGCAATTATCTGGTGGTCAAAAACAACGTGTAGCGATTGCAAGAGCATTATGTATGGACCCTGAAATATTATTATTTGATGAACCGACGAGTGCACTTGATCCAGAAATGGTATCCGATGTATTAGATGTTATGAAACAACTTGCTCAGGAGGGTTTAACAATGATTGTTGTAACTCATGAAATGGCGTTTGCACATGATATTAGTACAAGAGTAGTATTTATGGATAAAGGTGTTATTGCAGAACAAGGTAGTGCTTATGATATTTTTGAAAATCCACAACAAGAAAGAACAAAAGAATTTTTAAAACGTTATCGTTTACAAAGTAGATAAGGAAGTGAAGATTATATTCTAATATAGGATATAATCTTTTTTTTGAATCTTACAAATTGGTTAGTATATAAAGATTGCAAGTTAAATTAGAATCGTTTATCATTAATGAGGTGATAGAATGAAGAAAAAGTATGTTTTAGGAATATTATGTATTTTATGGATGATATTCATTTTTTATATGTCTGCTCAGGTTGCTGATGATTCACAGGCAATGAGCGATGAAGTTATCTATTTTATAAGTTCTTTATTTCATTTGAAATTAGAAGTGAGTATGAAAATATGGAATACGATGAGTTTTATAGTGCGTAAAGGTGCGCATATGAGTGAATATGCAGTATTAGCTATATTGTATTTTTTATATGGAAAAGAGAAAAATTGGAAAAGAACTTGGTTATATGCTTTATTAGGGGCAATACTATATGCGTGTACAGATGAACTTCATCAAGTATTTGTAGTTGGTAGAAGTGGAGAAATAAGAGATGTATGTGTAGATGCGTTTGGAGCATGTATTGGTCTTGGTATTTTTATTTTTATCCAAAAAATGATTATAAGAAGAAAAAAATGTAAAATTAGAAATGAGAGATAAATGTGGATATTCAATTTGTGGCAAAACAATTATTTTTTTCTATGCAACAAGCAGCTATCGTTGCGAATACATTACAAAAGGAAATAAAAAATGAAGGAAAGCCTACTTTACGTCGTGATGGAGAAAGTGATGCACATTATAAAATGCGTGAAGCAAAAACGAAAGTGGATGAAATGGTGCAAGAAATGCTTTTACAAAGTATTTATCCATACGTGAAAGATGAAATAGATTTAGATGTTGAAGAAGATACAAAGTCAAAAGATCTTTTTACTATGAAAAATGCACCTTATACACTAATTTTAGATCCTGTAGATGGTACATTATCTTATATAAAACAAAAAGATAATTTTTCAATTTGCGCAGGAATTACACATGAACATGATTTTGTTTTAGCAATGGTATATTTTCCTGCAAGAGATCAAGCCTATATTTATGTGAAAGGGATTGGAACAAAAGTATATCAGCAAGCTTCTTTACAAAGATTTGAAGATGGTGAAAATTTTTATTTACAAACTACTAATAATGTTGTGAATCGAATTTATAAAAATGATCGACTAGATGATGCAACGATTGAAAAGTTAAAATTATGTGGATATGAAGTGATAGATGATAGTGAACAAGAACTTGGGTGTCCAGATGCTATTTTAGCATGTGCAAGAAAAGAAGCTCTTGCCATTTATTGTGTAAATCGTAATCTAAGAGATATTTTATTAGGAGTTATAGTGTCAAAAACGGAAGGTGGACATGCATATGATTGTAAAGGAAATGAAGTTATATGGAATTCTTGCAAAAGACAAGAAGAAGTTGTTTTTAGTGGATATGATTTGACACAATTCTTTAAAAATTTGAATAATGATATATAAATATATATAATTTGTTTATTTTTTTACATTTTCCGTTATTTTGTCGTATTACAATATGATGGAGGATAAGAAAATGAATCAAAAAGAAAAACAAATTGTATTACAGATGAAAAAAGAAATGGAATTTTTAAAACAATACACACAAGAATTACGTATACATAGTGCTCTATATAGTAATAATTCATCTTCGTTGCAAATAGAAGATGACGTGGTTGATTACTTACATTATACAAAAAGTATTATTCATGTATCGAATGATCAACAGGATCATTATGAGCCAGTTTTAAAGGCAATGGAAAGGATGGATTATGTAAATAATAAGAAAAACGAAAGACATTTACGTGCATATGTATTATTACAAATTATTATGCAACTACCTGTATTAGAAAAAGAATTATTATTAGATTTATATGTTCGTAATTTAAATAAAAAGGTTATTTTATTGCGTCAAGGGTATATTGTGGAGAGTACTTTATATCGTAGATTACAACGTGCATTATTGCGCCTACATAAACTTTATCAAAACCTTGAAGTAATAGACTGAAATTGTTCTATATGGAGATTTGTGCTATACTATACCTATAGTGCCCTT
>JARHZK010000219.1 GCA_029258245.1 Longicatena sp.
TTGCTTGGTTATTATCAATGTATTATTTTAAACGTGAATGGAATTTCATTGCATTCATGAAAGACCCAGCTATTATCACATTTTGGGTTGTATATATTCTAATCGAATTATCAATATTAATATTCAAATATCATAAAAACAAATAAATGTTTTTAATCTACTGTAGAAAAGGAGCAGCTGCAACTGCTCCTTTTCTTATCCTGTGGCTTAGTCTCATTTTGCCTACATCCAGTATAGTATATTAATTATATTTAAGTCAATCAAAAGTTTAGTAAAATAATTAACACTATCTAAATTATTTACTCAATGTTTTTGGATTTGGATTTCCATCATCTTTATTGCTATTCTTTCTAGAGCGTACTTTATTTGATTTTGAATAATCAGTAGGCTCGTACGAACTCTTTCCATCATGAAATCTATATGGTTTTACTTGTGGATCAAAAAATTCAATAAACAAAAATTCTATAGCACGCATATGTTTTATCAAACTTAGTTGGATTCTATTAATGGTCTTTTTAAACATAAAAACAACCTCCTTGTGTTACTGTAATCACTATGATCTTTCGTAAAATCTCTTTTTCTTATGAAAAAGTTTTTCCAATCTTCTCTATTAAAATTTAATTCTTAGAGAGACAGGTCATAAATTATTCCTATGCTATATTTTCGATTTTTTAAAATTTATAATTGGGACGATATATTATTTTTAAGTAAATTCCTCCTTTTACAATTATCTTAATCTACATCTTATCTATCCTACTTCTATCTATAATATAACATACTAATATTATCCAGTCTATGGATATAATAACAAATCTATATACTTTAATATTCGATGTCATTCATGCAACAACAGCCGTTAATTTATTAACGTTTATAGGTCTTAGGAGTAATCCTAACAAGCGAAAATCACTAGTGGATTACACTGCTTGCCAAGTTATTATTATAGGCTTTATGATCAATAAAATTCTTTTCCCTTAGACGCCTTAAAAATCTATCTATAAAACTTTGCAAGCAATGTCCTTGTGGACCACTTTC
>JARHZK010000084.1 GCA_029258245.1 Longicatena sp.
AGAACCTATTAGAAGTAAATAATACAATGGTGCCGACTATAGGAATTGAACCCACAACCTACTGATTACAAGTCAGTTGCTCTACCAATTGAGCTAAGTCGGCATATCAAATTGAATAATGGTGCCGACTATAGGAATTGAACCCACAACCTACTGATTACAAGTCAGTTGCTCTACCAATTGAGCTAAGTCGGCATATTAAATTAAATAATGGTGCCGACGAGAAGAATCGAACTTCCAACCTACGCGTTACGAGGGCGTTGCTCTACCATTGAGCCACGTCGGCAAGTTTCAATTTATTAATCGGAACCACTTAGTTTCTTTAACTAAGCCATCATATTATAACATACATTCTATGTATTTGTATACCTTTTTTTTAATAATTCTAGTTTTTTGAAACTTTTTTATGTTATAGTATATTATACAAGAGGTGATTTATATGATAGATTTACAACAACACAAAGATTTTTTGTGGAAATACACACTATTTTATGGAGAACTAAAACTAAAAAATGATGATAGTGGAAACTATGCTTTCCCATTTAACAATTTAGTAGTAAAAAATAAAGCAAATTGGGAAGATTTAAAAACTAACAAATTAAAAGATCAATTATATTCATGTAATTCATTCGAAGAAATTTACGATTTTATTTCTACAGAGTATAAAGATTTTTATTTTATGGAAATAAGTGTTCATCTTCATGATGATCCAGCTCTATATTCTTTATTATTAAAAAAAACATTTGATCAAGTTGGAGTCACTGAATACATTACAAAAAACAATTACATTCATCTAGTACAATTTGCAGATGACAAAACGAAAGATTATATTATGTCGAATATACCGAACTAAATATTTATCTTAAAAATATATAATATATTTAATTACTAAATCAAATATATTATATATTTTTTTATTGTAAATTATATAACATATAAAAAAAACACCTTTCGGTGATATTTATTACATGGTGGAGGTTAAGGGACTTGAACCCCTGACCCTCTGCTTGTAAGGCAGATGCTCTCCCAACTGAGCTAAACCTCCAATTTTATTTGTTAAGTTATTTGTTCCCTTAACGCTCATATATAATAACATTATATTAACCCTTTGTCAACATATTATTTATTTTTTTATATTTATTTACATATATTTTATTTTTGCATATAATTATGGTGGTTTAATAAATTTACCTAAGGAGTTCATCATGCAAAATAAAAAACTTTTCAACAAAGCACTTTCAATCAGTCTATTATGTGTAGTAATCTTTATTTTATTTATATATAAATCTTTTATTAATTTTAGAAATAACCTTGCAATTTTTTCTCCAAATATCCATATATCTGTCTTTTCAGATTATTCTCAAAATAAAGCAAAAGCATTAAAAAATAAAGTCGATATTATTGCTATTGGAAATAGTGATCTTTATTCTGCAGTTAATCCTCTTCAATTATGGAGTGAATATGGTTACACATCATATCTATGTAGCTATCCAAAACAAAATATGGCATTATCTTATTTCTGTTTAAACGAAATTCTCATTCCTCAGCGTCCAAAATTAATCATATTGGAAGTTGATAATTTTTTCGAAAATCGTGGTAATGATAAGTTAGAATCCTATTTAACAGATATATATAAATTAGCAAAACCTCTTTATAAAAATAGTTTTATGTGGAATAAGGTAAAAGACATTCCAATACATAAACGTTCATATTTAAATGGATATTTTTACAATACGAATACGATTCCTTATTATGGGGACTTTTCTTATTTATATACCAATTCCAATCTCCCATCTAAAGTTTCAAAGCACACTACTAAATATTTTCCAAAAATAATAGAAATCTCTAAAACTTATAATATTCCTTTATTACTCCTCTCTGTTCCATCCGCAAACACATGGTCTTATAAAAAACATGATATAGTACAAAAATATGCTGATAAATATAATATTCCATTTTTAGATTTAAACATAGAGGAAGGATTTAGAAATTATGGATTTAACTGGATCACTGATACACGAGATGGTGGAAATCACTTAAATTATTTCGGTGCAACAAAACTAACATCTTATTTAGGAGCGTATTTAAAAAATAATTATTCTATACCTGATCATTCACTAGACCCTACTTTTTATGAATGGAATATTCAATACGAAAATTTCTTATATTCTTCATATCATAATTGATAATTTTAAAAAACATTTCATATTATTCCATATATGATAGAATCAAAAAAGGTTACCTTATATTTATGAATACAAGGTAACCTTTTTCTATAATCAAAGCTAATTAAAATATATTAACTTAATCAGTCATACTTCAATTCCACCATTTTACGTTTAACTTTTAGATAAATCATCATGTATATTCCAAGTGATCCTAACAATAATGCTAATACAACCGCATAAATAGATAAATAAATTACTTGATAAATCGTTGGATGTGTTAATAAAAAGTATAATATTCCTCCCATACATACAATAAATAAGACAATTATTGTTATCAAATTACGCCAATTTTCTAATAAGCGACTGTATAGAATTTTTTTCGATTTACGATCACTATAGATTTCTGGTGCCTGCTCACCAATAGGCTCTTCTGTCCTAAAATAGTGAAGAACGCCATCAAACTCGCTTTTTTCACTAAATACATCTTCCCACCCTGCTTCTCTATAATTATTCACATAACGGTCTTCATCTCGTAATCCATGCTCATAATACCCAAGATGATAATAGTAATTCTTAACCTCTCCTAATTCAAAATAATAATTTATACCTTTTTTTTCAAAAAAATGATATCCGCTCATTGACATAATATGTAAATACTTCGCTTCATCTTCCATATCTGACACAAAAAAAACTTTGCGTTTTATTTCTATTTCTTTTAATGTTTCATCTTTCTTTATATTTTCATCCATCATTTTACCTCCACACATAGGAACTAACTAAATTTATCATGTAAATATAAGTGTGTCAAATTTAAATTAAATAATATTGAGTGTTATACCAATATTATTTAATTCAACTAAAAAATATTTTTTAGCAAGAAGGTATCCAAGTATCTTCCTTTTTTATTGTTGATTTCTACTGTCGATTCTTTATCATAATCTGAAATGATACCAAATAGTTCTAATGGAAAGATGAATTGGTATATTAATTTATTATTCATTGTATGAGTAACTTCAATGTACCAAGTATCTATATTTCTGTTTTCGTGATACAATAATAGTGCTTTATAATATGTGGTAACAATAGAATACGACATCTATGAATTTTTTTATACAAACTTAAATCCTATTTCATTTTTCAATACACAGGGACTATAAATAATTTATTTTTTTATTTTTTCTATTGTATTTTGTTTTTTTATATGCTATAATTTCATGGCAATGAAATATATTGCATATCAGTAATGGAGTAGTACTCAAGAGGCTGAAGAGGTGCCCCTGCTAAGGGTATAGGTCGGGAAACTGGCGCGAGAGTTCAAATCTCTCCTACTCCGCCATTTAATCAATAATCCCCATAAAATGGGGATTTTTTTTATATTTCAATCTCTGTATGCCAATTTTATGCCAAACTCTTCAAATTCCATCTTTCATACTGACATCAATTTCTTCATTTGCGCCAAATTAACATGTATGTTGACACTAATCCAGACCATATATTAACAAATTTTTACTTCGTATCTATTAAGAAAAAAATTATTAACATGTACGGATATGGTAAAGATATCTATATTTAAAAAAAACACTAGGAGTATATCGATCATAGTTTAAAAAAAGGAATAGAAGACACATCCAATTTTAATATGTACAAAAATCCTTTCTTTTTCATTTTTGGATACTTTGGACTTTCTTCATTTAGTTTTTACTATAAGACCATTATATCGAAATTTTTCATATTTTCGAACACATTGACACAATATTCCTTATTCATACCTTCATTAATAGCTATAGACTTAATAGAATCACCAACTATATTAGACACAATATCTTTACAATACATCTTAATATATCTCACTTTAATTTCAAAACTATAACACATAAAAATACCCTTCTTACTGGTTTACCAGCAAGGAGGGTACACATCAAATCTGCTACGTTTTTTTATTTTTTATTTTTCTTTTTTAAAGAAGAAAGAATACCTAAACCAGATACACCCACTAACATTGAATAAATAGAAGTATTAATTGCAATACCAGTATTTGGTGTTTTATTTTCTACTGATTCTTCAACATTATTATCAGTTGTTGAGTTTTCAGGTTTTTTAATTTCAGAATTATTTTCTGATGGTTTTGTTACTTCATTATTTGGCTCATTATTTGGAATATTCGGTTTTGCATCTTGATTCTCATTATCTCCAGGATGTACATCTACATCTGGATTTGGTTTTTCTTCTGGTTTTTCATTTTCCTCTGGTTTTCCAGGTTTTAAAGACTCTAAATAATCATTTAATTCTTTAGTTGCTAAATCTAATTGTTTACATGCATCATCATAATTTGTTTTTGCTTGTTTGTATTTATCATTATAAACACCATTATTTTCTTTGATTTGTAATAATTCTTTTTCTTTCTTTTGAAGACTTGTCTTTAATTCTTTATATGTTTCAATTTTTTTAGATACTGATGCTGTTACATCATTATTTGACAATGATAAATCTTTACCTGATTTTACTTGTTTCCAAATAGAATTCGTTTCTTTCCAAATTGAAATTTTATCATTTAAATCAGTAATTTTATTTTCATGTTTTTGGATATCCAATTCTACGCTCTCTGCTTCTTCTGCTTTTTCAATAATTTGAATCTGCAAATTATTTTTTTCTTCTCCAAGTTCATCAACTTTAGCTTTTAATGTTGTTTCTTTTTGTAATGATTCTTTAATTGTATTTACTTTTTCGATATTAGAATTTGCTTCAGATTGAGCATTTTCATAAATCTGAGTTTTATCAGAAACAGAAGATTGAGAATTTTTAACATCATTGTCTGCATTTGAAATTTCTGTTTCTTTAGCAGTAATATCATTATTTAATGATTCTAATTGAGTATTAAGTGCTGGTTTTTGACCTTTTAATTGATTCAATGAGTTCTTAGCGACTTGAAGAGCTTCTTCTGCTTTTTTCAACCCTTCAATCATTGCTTGTTCAATTTCTTTTACTCTTTCTTCTTTTTTTCTAACATCTGCTTTTTTGTTATCAACATCTTCTTTTGCTAACTTTTCAGCTTTTTCAGCATTATTAAAGATTTCTTCTTTTTTGTCATAATCATTTAATGCTTTTTGATGATTGTTATAACAAGTTGTTTTATTTTCTTGTGCTAATTCTAATTTTTTTTCTTTATTTTCTTTTTCAGAGTTTAAAGTGCTAATTTCAGTTTCTAATTTTTTAATTTCTTCTCTTAAACGACTTTCTTCAGATGATAATGAATTTTTTTCTGTATTCAATTTTTCAATGTCTTGATTTAATGCAGAAATTTCATTATTAATTGATGAAATATTAGTTAAGATTGATTCTAAATTTGATTGAGCAGTTGTTAATTCTTGTTGAGCTTTATCTAAATTTTCTTGTAACTGTTTTTTTGCTTCAGTAATATCATTATTTAATGATTCTAATTGAGTATCAAGTGCTGGTTTTTGACCTTTTAATTGATTTAATGAGTTCT
>JARHZK010000087.1 GCA_029258245.1 Longicatena sp.
AGAACTCATAGCACAGCTAAAAAAAGCAGAAAAAGAAAATAGACTAGAACAACGATTGAAGGCATTCACAAGACATAAATTATTAATCATAGATGAAATAGGATATATCAATCTTGATATCGAAGCAGCAAATTTATTTTTTTCAGCTTATATCGTTGAGATATGAACAAAAATCAACAATCATAACCACGAATAAAAATCTATCGAAATTGGTAAATTATTATTTACATTATTATTTTAACGGAAAAAGTATCTTATTTAACGAAAATGTTTAACGAAAATGCTGTTTGGTAGAAAATCCAGAAGCTATCGAAAAGTATTTGACACGGAATGAAGAAGTACAAGGAATGTGTGAATAAGAGATTATCAAAGTATGACAAAATAAAATCATACAAGTATAAAAATCAATATAATTTGATCAATTTGTTGCAGTTAACTGTTCTCAATTTTTCTAATATTTAATTTGTCTTTGATGCAGTATGATGGTCTAGTGATATTGAACAAATACAAGTAATCGAATATTTTATCCAATATGGCTTTCGCAACCATTTCATCACTACCTAATATCTGTGGCTATTTGTCGAATGAGATATTACTTGTAAAAATCGTTGATCGTTTCGTATATCTCATATCTATTAATTGAAAGAATATTTTTGATTTTGATAGTGATATTTCATTAAATCCTACTTCAGTTATCACCGATAATTTGTACTTATAAAACAACTTTATTTTCCTGTTCCTGATTACCTACAAAAAAACAATATTTGTGGCTTATAAATGCTGAAATTAAATTAATTATATATTTTGCATGATAGGCATTATCTATTCGATTATAAATTGTTATTTTTGTTTATTTTTATATAAATTCTGTATTGATAAATCAAAATATTTATAATGATATAAATATACAAGGAGTTTTATCATCTTTAAGCAACACCAAATTAATATGACTTTAGTGAAAATATAAAATAGAAATTATGAGGATCTGTAATCAAAAAACTAATCTATAATATGCATGAATTCTCTTCTTTTTACATATAGTTTATTGGTGATTCAATGAAAAAAGCAATATGTTTTATGTTATGTTTCTTATTACAAATACAGACTATAAAAGCTGACTCATATTGTGTAATTAATGATGATGATAACTATATTATTGAAGAAAAGAATATGTATGATACACAAAGTGTTGCGAGCATTTCTAAAATCATGACTGCGATAATTGCGATTGAAAATGGAAATTTAAGGGATTCATGGAAAACTGGAAAAGAGTTAAGTAAGGCTTATGGTTCTTGTGTTTATTTAAAAGAAGGGCAAGAGGTTACACTTGAAGCTATGCTCTATGGCTTACTTTTAAGATCAGGGAATGATTGTGCAATAGAAATAGCCACACATATTGCAAAGGATGAAGAATCATTTGTTGCATTGATGAATAAGAAAGCAAAAGAAATAGGAATGTTGCATACGACATTTAGAAATGCAAGTGGTTTGGATGAAGAAGATGGAGGAAATATTTCTTGTGCGTATGATATGGCGATTTTAATGTCATATGCAATGAAAAATCAAAATTTTAGAGAGATATGCGGAACAAAATATTATACGACAGAATGGAATTATCATTGGAAAAATAAGAATCGGCTATTGTTTGATTATCCATACACAATCGCTGGAAAAACGGGATTTACAAAAAAAGCAAGAAGAACATTAATTACCACAGCATCATTTAATAATTTAGAAACAACAGTTGTAACATTACGTACAGATGATGATTTTAACTTTCATAAAGCAAAACATACAAATGCATTTAATTTATATAAAGCAGAATTATTGATTAAAAAAGGTACGTATAAAATAAGCAATAAGTATATAGAAGTTCCTAAGAATATTTATATTACAACGAAAAACAATGAAAAAAATAAAATCAAAGTATATACACATTTTGAAAATAAACATTTATTAGTAGAACTTTATCATGCTAATCATCAACAAACATATTCATTTAAATATAAGAAAAGGAGGTAACTGCTTTGAATATTATATGGTTATCTATTATTTGTTTAACAACTTTATATTGTATTAAAACAGGAAACATTGACTGTATTAATCAGGTATTTGTTAATGTGGGTAAAGAAACTTTTGATTTTGTTATTCCACTGTTATGTTCTGTTGCATTTTGGAATGGTGTTTTATACGTTGCAAGAGATGCAAAAATTATTGCGTTTTTAGAAAAATTAGCACATCCAATTTTAAAACGTTTATTCCCAGATATTAAAGAAGATAATGAAACATTAGGTTATGTTGCGAGCAATGTTATTGTGAATATGGTAGGGCTTGGATCAGCTGCAACTCCTGTAGGATTAAAAGCTATGCAAGGAATGCAAAAACATAATCCTAATAAAGATGAAGCGACAAGATCAATGATCACTTTTCTTGTTTTGAATACTGCAGGAGTTACGTTATTGAATACGACAGTAATTGCAATACGTTCAACATTTCATTCAACAAATGTTACTGGTTTTATTCCTTATGCAATATTAGCAACTACGTTTGCTTCTTTTGTTGGATTGTTGATTGATCGGTGGTGGAATTATCGTGATTAATACATCTTATATACTTCCAATATTTGTACTTATTATTTGTTTGATCGCATTGTACAAAAAAATAAATGCATTTCATTCTTTTACAGAAGGTGTGAAGGATGGGTTTTCTTTATTTTTTGAAATTTATCCTTCTTTATTAGCAATGATGTTTGCAATAGCGTTATTAAGAGAAAGTGGATTAATGGAACTTGCTTCACAAATTTTTATAAAATTAATCCCAGATATTCCGTCTGAAATATGGCCAATGATTATTTTTCGCCCAATTTCAGGGAATGCATCCATTGCGATTTTAGCAGATATTTTTAAAGTGTGTGGAGTTGATTCTTTGCAAGGAACAATGGCAAGTATTATTCAAGGATCTACGGATACAACGATTTATGTTTTAACGCTTTATTTTTCTAGTGTAGGGATTAAAAAAACAAAAAATGCATTAGGAATAGGGCTACTAGCTGATGTCGCTGGAATATCAATGGCAATTTTTTTAACACTCATGTTTTTTTCGTAAATAATACTTTCCAAAATGTTTGTTATCATGTAAAATGATTGAGAAGAAACGGATGGTGGTATCATGGAGCGCTTGCAAAAAGTAATCGCACAGGCGGGGATTGCATCAAGAAGAAAAGCAGAAGAAATGATTGCTCAAGGCAGAGTTTGTGTAAACGGTGAAGTCATGAGTGAAATGGGATATAAAGTAAAACGTGGAGATGTTATAGAGGTAGACGGTAAAACGATTCAAAAAGAAGATAAAGTCTATTTTGTAATGAATAAACCAAAAAAATCAATGTGTACGAGTAAAGACGAATTTAATCGTAAAACAGTAGTTGATTTGGTAGAATGTGAAGAGCGAATTTTTACAGTAGGCCGTTTAGACTATGACACAAGCGGTGTTTTGATTTTGACAAATGATGGTGAATTTGCAAACGAAATTATTCATCCTCGTTATCATTTGCCAAAAGTATATAATTTAACAATTAATGGAATTTTAACTCCAGAAGAAATCACACATATAAAAAAAGGTATTGTTTTAGATGATGGTATTAAAACATTACCTGCTAAACTGAAAATGACAGAAAAAGATGAAAAGAAGAATCAATGTAGTTTTGATTTAACAATTTATGAAGGACGTAATCGTCAAATTAAACGTATGATGGAAGCGTTGGGATATGAGGTAAGAAGATTACATCGAAAAGAAATAGCTTTCTTAAAATGTAGTGATTTAAGTCAAGGAGAATATCGTAAATTAAAACCTTTTGAAGTTCAACAATTGCGTTCATTAGCTACGAAAGGAAAAATGAAAAGTCGTTAAGTAAAATGAAAAGTAACCTATAGAAAGAACATATGAGTTGATGTTCTCTATAGGTTTTTTTTCATTTGATAGTAGATTTAAATAAACAAAGAATAATTTTATTAGGATAGGGTTATTCTTTATTTTATGAATACATTGTAGAAACATTTTAGATAAAAATTAGCTTTTTTATTGTATTTTTATTATAATAATTGTAACTTTTTAAAAAGTATTGTATTATTTATTAGTTATGAGGTGGATGGTATGCAGCAATATTTTATAGATCAAAAAATTCAATTACAGGATGAAGTAGAGATGAACAAAGAACAGTCACATCATATTTCAAATGTTATGCGAATGAAAGAAAATGAAATGATTCGTATAGCTGATTATGATTCCCATATGTTTTTTGCACATGTGTTATTTAAAGATGGAAAGGTATTTGCACATATTGATAAAAAAATTGAAGATCATACAAAAACAATTGTTCCAATAACGTTAGCACAAGGAATGATTAAAAAAGAAAAATGGGATTTTTTACTTCAAAAATGCGCAGAGTTAGGAGTTACAGAAATTATTCCTTTTATAAGTTCTCGTACAGTTGTAAAGACGAAAGATGAAAAGCAAGAGAAAAAAATGATTCGTTGGAATAAAATACTACAAGAAGGATGTGAACAATGTAAACGCTCCACACTTGTAAAATTACATTCTCCTGTACAATTTTCTTCATTAATGGAAATTAGTAAAGATTATGATGTAAAATTGATTGCATATGAAAATGCCAATATGAAAAGTCACCACATTAAAGATGTATTAAAACTGTATCCACATGCTAAGAATGTTTTTATGGTTATCGGGTCTGAGGGCGGATTTAGCGAAGAAGAAGTTGTACAATTAGAAAAGGAAGACTTTGTTAGAGTATCTTTAGGTGGGCGTATTTTGCGAGCAGAAACTGCTGCTATGACATTAATGACGATGATATCTTTTTATTATGAAATGGTTGGTGGAACGAATGAAAACGTTGCAACAGATGCTTAATAAAAAATATAAAAAATCAATATATGATTATAAAGAAGAAAAAAAGAAATTGAAATCCATGCAGGCTTTCTTACTTGAATATGATATTGAACTTCCAGCAAAGAATGATTCTGACTATTTTATAATAGAATCTGTTTATCAATCTTTACTAGTAAAAAAGAAATTTGAAGATGTATTTTTTGATACCTATGTATCTATGTTTGATTATTGGTATGATTTAACTTATTTACAAAGAAAATATCAAATGAATATTGAAATTGATAAATTGAAAAGTTCTTTACAAAGTTTTTCTTTTGAAGAAAATACAATATATATGCCGGCTTTTTCTTTATGGTTAAATAAATTGTACCAGAATGAAATCGTTTTGCTAGATTTAAAACAGTATCATACATTTATACGCGATTGTAAAAAAGAGATAAAATTAGAACAATATGGATATCATATGTATGAAAATAATTTTAGTAGTGCAGAGGTG
>JARHZK010000131.1 GCA_029258245.1 Longicatena sp.
TATTATGATAATTATACTTATATTAGGCGAAATTATTGGTAATTTAGCTGTGTATCCAATAGATATTGCAATTAGTGTAGATGTAACTAGACATAAAAATTTATTAGTAAAATGGAAACCACCACTATATTTTCTTAAAGGAATAAATACTAACCAAAAAATAAATTCTTCTAGAACAATATTTAAGTAAAGGCTTATGGTAAAAATAACTACAAATACTAATAGGTAAGTCAACAATATGTAAATTCCATATTCGAATATATCATAATCGATATAATAATATTTATTTAAATATTTATAAAATTTATTTTTCATTTGACGAAAAAATTGATATTAAATCTTTTAAAAGATTATATTGTTCATCTGTTATTCCATATAAATTGATTTGTTCTTTGCAATTATCGATTATTATATAGTCTGTTGAAACATGGCAAAGAAGTGCTATTATAAGTATTTGTTCAGTGTTAGGCTTTGATACACCGCTCTCCCAGTGCTTAATTGTATCTCTAGAGACATTTAATTTATTTCCAAATTCATTTTGAGATAGCTTTATAACATCAGTACGTAGATATTTTATTTTATCGTGTATATTTAAAGGTCTTTTATTTATTTTTTTATCTCTAAATTTATATTGTTGGTCTTTGAATCTAGATGTAATATAAAAAATTATATCTTTATCTTTATCATTTAAATGGTCAATATATAATGGTGGTCGTAGTTCAGAATATAAAATAAAATCAGTTGATACTTGGTATAGTTTAGAAATTTTTATTAAATGTTGTAATTGTGGTTTACATACTCCAGATATCCATAATTCGATTGTGGATAAATCAGTATCGATATTAACTGATAAGGTATGTTTGTTAATATTTAATTGTTTGAAAAGAATGCTAAATCCATTTTGTATTATGTGTTGCAAGTTAATCACACTCCTAACTAGATTATATTTTATATTATTGCTATGTCTTCCACATAAAAATAATCAAATATAGCAAAATACCCAAAAAATAATAAATTGTGGGCACAATGTGATTAGCAAATTACATACATATATGTTTTGTGCAAAATAGATTACAATTAACAAATTTTATTAATAAAAATAAATAATTGTGATAAGTTTTACTAAAATATGGAGGTGATTATAAATGGAATTTATAAAAAAGGTATTATCATTATTAATAGTAACTATTTTAAATTTTTTAACAGTTTTTACAGTTAATAGTGCGTGTATTCTAATCAACTATCAAGATAAAGAACCTGAAAGTTTAAGCAGATTAAAAAGGATAAAGTAATTTAAGATTTGATTTGAAATAAACATTAATTATCAATAAATAGGTATAAGCAAAAAAATATGGTGTACTTAATTAAAGATTAATTTATGTAAGAAGATTGAATGAATTAGAGTATTTAATAAATATTTTAATAACTTAGTTTAGAAAATTGCTGCTTATCACGTATAAAATAAACATTTAATCTATTGATGAAAATATGAATTTGATCAATGGAAAATGATTATTAAAGATTGCAAATCTAATGCTATTCAATTATTTGTTCCTGTAGTAGAAAATGTAACTAATAATGTGGAAGAAGATATTATGTATTTTAAAAGTGTGAAACCTATATTGCTACGATATTTATTGATATAAACAATCTATTGATTGTCTCAGCTTGTTGACAAACTATCTTATTTTGAAAACAAATAAAATCAATTTATAAAAAGTGGTGGAAAGCTACTAAATTACAGGTGATTTTAGGTTAAAAATACCTTGAAATCATCTTTTTTTATATCAAAGTGGGGATTAAAAAAGACCGAATGACAAAGTCTGCTCAACGAGCGACTTTGTCAACGGTCTGAAACAATCTATTGATTGTCTGTATTTTTACACTGGTTCAACAGAAATCCACTCCTGATTTCTTTTCTGCATAAGAAATAGTTCAAAAAATATTATATTAGAAAGACAACTATATTAAAGTCAAATGATAACAAGTGATAAATTATGAAAAAAAGCTTGAAATATAAAATACTTGAAAATATAGTATTTGATTTTTGGAATTGTGGATGTAACTATGATGGAAAGAACTATCGTTTAAATAGCTCATTTGAATGAATACAATCCATAGATAAGTTTTGATTATTTAAGCAAATTTATATTGACCGATAGATTATTTATTTCAAGATGATAAATAATCCTTAAAAGTTTTCTTACACAAAGGCCTAAGGAACACAGGTGATCTTTGCCTTGACTTCGTTTTAAATGATAGTAATTTTGAAATACAGGATTAAAGTGTATAACAGGAATGATGACTCTGTATAAGTTTGTCCTTAGATATTTAGAACCTTTCTTTGTGATAACGGCATTATCAGCAGAGAATTCTCCTGATTCACTGATATAAGGGTTGACTCCTGCAAATTTTATTAATTTTCTTACAATCTAGAAATGATAGATTTGATAATGAATGAAATAGGTAATTGTATATTCATTTCTGAATAAAGTATTAAATTCATGGAAAACAATATCAACATGGCTTTGAAGGATATTCTTTTTACGATTCATTTCAATGGCTAAGTGCATACGATAACGAGTTAATTATTTCATCTCACTTAATTTTTCGTCTTGGACAGAGTGGATATGGTAATAGTTTTTATCCAATAAAGCTTTGGTAATCGATGATATGAGCAGCATGTGTATACTTAGCAATATCAATACCAACAAGTTTCATAATTAAAATTTCTCTTTTTCAGCAATTTGTGATTATGAAAATGAATCCGCTTCAAAGATATCAAAAACCTGATGTGTTATGAATTCAATAGACTCCTACAACTAATAATAAACGTGATCCTAAATTTCTCAGGAAGAAAGGAGAATCGATATATTGATTTATTACTCATTGTATGAGTAACTTCAATATACTAGGAAATTGCTGTTTTATATACAAGCTTAAAGAATGATAAGCTTAGATAGACTAGCTGGCTGCTTAAAGATTTCTTTGTAAGATACGAGTTAACTGTTAATCAGATGTCGGACGGATTGAATTTACATAAATCAATACAGTAGTCATTAAATTATAAATAAGGATTAATCTAATATATAAATGATGTACTATTGTTAATGACAAATAATTTTGCTGTAGAAGTGAAAAATGACTCTTTTGAATGACTATCAAAAGAGATAAGAAAGTATATTAGTATGCAGTATCGTAGAAAAAATGAAAGTAAATCATCTTGATCAATATAAATATTTAAAATTTATATTGATTATTTATCAAGTAAATATTTGATAAGACATCCAAAAAAAGCTGAATATGTTCTTACTGTGGAGTGAGGGATGAAGAAATATTGTGACTAATGAATAAAAACAAAGTAATGGTGTAAGATAATTTAATATTATACTGAAAGCTCTATTTTTTATACACCATATTATTTTGAAATTATATTAAATATAGTTTATATAACTTAAAAGTTAATGATAAGTTATATGAAAGATATGTCATTTATAGGATTAAGGGTTGAATAAAGTAGTACAAGGTAGTTTATAAAAGATTTTTAAATTATTGTATGAATGTTTTATACCTAACTTTAATGTAAGAATATACTGTTTATGCAAAAATATTACTATTCATAACATACATCTTTCTTTTAAAATTTTAAAATGTTATTCTCTATATACAAGAAGATAGCAATGATAGAAATCACATACAAGAAGATAGCAATGATAGAAATCACAATAAAGGGTATATTACTGTAATTATATTTATTATAGATTGTACTAAATATGATAAATTGGCGAAGTAAGATATTATAATTTATTCAAATAAAATTTGTTATTTTTGAATATATTCATTTATTGTTTAAACATATCTATTAATGTTTGTGTCTATTTAGACTATTTTAATAATATGCTAGAATTGATATTTTCTTATTAATGATTATTGAAATAAAAGAAAGGAGGAAAAAACATGAATTCTTTAATAATTCCTTTGTAAGATTTGTTTTTTCATATGGACATAAAATCACTGTATAATTTTTTTGATTTGGAATGAATTAGTTAAATGTCCTGTGAATATATTTTTGTTAAAAATCATTGAAAATTAATTTAAGGAGGAGTTAAATATGAAGAACAAAAATATTGGAGTTTTTTTTGCAGTGTGTGCTTTAGCAGGTTCTGTTGTAGGAGTTTCTGCAGCATCAGCTAGTGGACGTTATGGAGGAGCTGATGGAAAATCTATTAATTATGACTGGCATACTGGATGGAATATTCAAGGAGATTATACCCAAGCAACTGCCACTAATAGGGCTGATTCAAAAGCATATATGAAACGTACTTATGCTAGAAGTGGAACAGAGGGTTCTTATTCTCAATGGGTTAGTAGTGGTAGACATTCGATTTCAGTAAAAGATTTTGGACCATATAAAACTGATTTGTATGATGCTAGATTTTATTGGGATTATGATTAATTAATAATTTGTAAAAAAAGATAGAAATTCTATCTTTTTTTGCAAATGTAAAGAGGTGAATCAAATGAAAAGGTTAATTAGAATATTTCCAATTGTTATTTTAGTTTTCTTAAGCTTCTTTTTAATAAATATAAATGATATGATGCAAAAAGAGTTGTATAAAGAAATAGATTCTTATGAAATGTTAGGATTTAGAATTCCAGAAAATATAGAAAGTATTAATAATTCGGATATTGAAGATGTGTATGAAGCAGCAATAAGAAATGACATTGTTTTATCAAAATCAATTTATAATGAAAAAAGAGATTCTATTGATAATTATATAATCACAGATAATATGATAGAGTTGTTTTCAAAACAATTTAATATAGAAAAAAATGAAATAAATAACAACTATAAGTCTATTGTAACATTTAAAACAAATGATAGAGCTTCATATTATTTAAATGATTTTTTAAATAATGATCGATATGCATACTATTCAATAGAAGAAATGAAAAATCAAAATATTTATCCTTATGGAGATTATTCTTTATATTATCAAAATGATACAAATTATAGAAAGTTTTTAAAGGAATCAGAAGAGATATTGAATGTTTCTAAAGACATGCTTTGTATTTCAAATTGGGGGATAATGAAAGAAAATGTAGAAATACTACTTAATGCAATGATATTTTGTATTATTTTTTTCATACTATTCTATTTTATTCTAATTCTATTTATCTTATATCGAGATTCTAAAAAAATAGGAGTTTTATCACTTTTAGGTTTTCGTAACAAAGATATTATGTGTGTTATGAATAATAAATATTTAAGATTTTTGTTTTTGTTTAGTATCTTATTTATTGTAATACTAATGTTAATTTTACCAAATACAACATTTAGTTTTCTTATCAATTTAACTAGCATGTATACAGTAGTCATCATAATTACGATATTGATTTCTTATGCAGGTTTATTTTGTATCTGTAAATTAATTGATTTGTCTAATATGTTGAAGAAAAAATCAATAGTGAAAATAATTAGCAATATCTGTTTGTTTGCTAAATTCATTATGGTAGCAGTATTGGTATTGTTCTCTATTTATATGCTTCCATTTATGAAAGAAGCAATGAATTCTAAAGAGCTTCTTAATGAGAATAAAAAACTTATGGATTATGCTGTATTTCCTAGGATTAAAGTTGAAAATTCAGAATATGATGACTATGATAAATATTTAGATTTCTATAAAGAAGTAATTGCAAAAGAGATTGATCACATTTATGTCAATTATCAAGATTATTTGAGCACAGATCAAACATTTATAAAAGATAGCGAACGGGTGGAAAAAGAAGGAAAGGGATATCGAATTGCTTCTGTAGATATCAATTATTTAAATCTTTATAAATTGAGAATTTATGATGAATATCATCACTTCGTAGACATGAATACGATTGATCAGGAATTTTATTTATTGCCAAAATCTAAGAAGAGCTATACTTCTTCACTAAAAGAATATAACGAAGAAAAGTATCATTATTATCAATTGGACATACCTGTATTGGTGTATTATTATGATGATAAAATCTTTGATACTTACGATAGTATGAATGGAGTACCAAAAGTCAAGTCTCCTATCTTCAGAGTCATACATGAGAGTAATCCATTTACTTATATGGAAAAGAGTTATGGAATAGATGTTGCTGGAACAAGAATGAATACTGGATTAAAATTCAATATAAGTAAAAAGGATAATTTTTATCAATCAGAACTATATGATATTATTCAAAATGTAGGATTGCAGAACGTCTTACAAGAAGATAATTTTGTTTCTTATAAAGATTTTTATAGTGATGAAATAGCAAAGTCTAAAAAAATGAATACAATTTTTGTTGTAGGCATAAGTATTGGTTTATTGGTCTATATTCTTTTAGTGGTACAGACATTTATTTTATTTGTTGAAGCGAGAAAAACAGAGGTGTTAGTAAAATCAATATTAGGGTTTTCTAGAAAAGATATTTTTTCAAATATCATTTTATGGAATCTATCTGTTACATTATTGCCAATTATTGGAATTATAGCGTTTTATGTATTTTATAAAATATCAGATTTAAAATTTGTTATTCTTGTAGCTAGTACTTATATATTGCTTGAGTTTGTTTTATTGAGTATTGTTTCAAAGATTGTAAGAATAAATAATGTTTATTCTAAATTGAAGGGAGAATAGATGATGATTAAAATAAAAAATCTTTCAAAACAGTTTGATGATAAAATTATATTTAGTAATTTGAATATCATAATCGAAACTGGTGAATGTGTAGCGATAACTGGTAAAAGTGGATGTGGTAAAACGACATTATTGAATATTTTGGGATTAATTGATACGGATTATAAGGGTGATGTCGAATGTAATGGAGTATCTTTTCAATCATTGAATAATAATAAGAAACAAACATTTATTAGAGATAACATTAATTATCTATTCCAAAATTATGCTTTGATTGATGATATAACAGTATATGAAAATCTTGAATTAGCTTTATATTATGAAAAAATATCAAAGGTTGAAAAACATAAAATAATCGTGGATGCACTAACCAGCGTAGGATTATCTGATTATTTAAATAAGAAGGTTTATATATTAAGTGGAGGAGAGCAACAAAGAGTAGCTTTAGCGAGAGCAATGATTAAAAAAGGAAATATTATTTTAGCTGATGAGCCTACAGGAAACTTAGACGAAGAAAATAGAGAAATCGTAATTAATAATTTAATTGAACAGAATAAGATAGGGAAAACAATAATTATAGTTACTCATGATCCATATGTTGCTAAAAAATGTCATTCAATTATTAAAATATAAAGATTCAAGTATTTTTAAATATGTTAGTTTGGATTCCTATTCTATTAAGCAGGGTGGGAGTCCTTTTTTATTACATTATCTTTAACGCTTAAGATTTATTTAATATAATATCAAATAAATTTATTGAAAAAATAAATAAATGAATAATATATATTAATATACATAACAATTTATAAGGTAATGAATAACTTTGGAAATTATTGATTTAACTTATTACATATTTATTTGATGTGTATCCTAAATATTTATTAATCTCAACATAATAGATAATAATGATAATTTTTAACAAATGTATAGTATATTTGTCGCGATTATCAATAAATTAATATAATATTAGTATATAAGTGGTAGAATAGCAATCAGCTCTTTTTTCTTTTAAATTACTTTTTATGTTATATAAATCGTAATTATATTAGATAGCAATGTATTTTTTTATATTGTAAACAACGCAATTAGGTTTAGAAAGAAAATTTATACTGTAATAACATTTATTCTTTATCATTAGGGTAATTACGAACAGAAATTTAACTTTTTAAAGAAGTTTATCGATGATTTATAATAAGGTAAATTTATTAGAACTGATAAATATGTTTTACTAATTAAGATTTTAGCATAGAAATTTTGTTTCTATGTCAGATTTTTTAAAAGCTGCATTTTGAAAAAGTGCAGTTTTTTTCTATATGCTTCTTTTTTACCTCACTTGGTCGGCTACCTAGTGAAGGGGGTTATAGAATGACATATAACAAAAGAGTTGCAGAATTAAAATGTTTAAGATTGAAAAAATTAAATGAAGAAATTATGCGTAATGAATTATTTGATGAAGCTAAAATAATAATTATAATAATTTCGATAAAGAACAGTTTAATAGTGATCGTAGGTTTTATGAAAGAGAATATACAAATATGGAAGAATATTTTTCACATCAAGAATATTTATGTCGTCAACATGAAATTAGTAGTTTTTCAGACATTTTAGATGATATTGGTGATATGAAACTATTGAATATTGCTAAGTCATTTGACAGCATATCGATATTTATTATTTTAAATTTAATAAATGGATATTCTACAAAAGAAATTGCTGAGATGTTAAATGTAACTTCAAGAGCAGTAAATTTACGTTTACAAAAAATTAGAAAAAAAGTTCTAGCAATAAATAATTTTGATACTGTTGACTAACCTTCGATGTTCTTTGAAAACTGAATATTAAGCCATTGATACTTTATCTAAGAGTGAGCTTTTCAACGATTACGCCACGACTATATTAATAAATATAAGAGCGATACATAATTAGTTGTAAAAATGTTTTGCAATCATTCAGCGATGATGCTTTTAGTGATAATGATACTCCTGTACGCAGCTGGCAGAGAACCTGGCAGAGGTGAAATTCCTGTGAAGAGTAAGCGAATACTCGATTAATGGCTACTGTTTTTTGATAAAGCATAGAGATTATAGAATCATTAGATAAATGCAAAATGAAGAGTAATAGTAATAAAATAGATGCATTATATTATATAAATATGTATGTTATAATATTATATAGAATAGGAGTGTTGGATATGAAAAAAGAATTATGTTATGAAGAAATTTTAAATAATGTACATTCATCTATGTACGATTTGTCTTTGATTGAGTTACTTGAAGAAGCAAGGATTGCTGTAAGTCAAGGATTGGTATATCCAGCTGAAGAAGTTTTACAAGACCTTATTTCAAATGGATGATAATTATACAGTTTATATTACGCAACCAGCAACATACGATTTATATTATATAAAAAACTATTTGGATGGTTATTCATCTTCTCTTTTCATTTCTTTTTATTTGCAAATTAAGGAAAAAATCAAACAGTTGAAAAAATACCCATATATGTTTGAAGTTTTACATATTAATGAGACGTCTATGAAATATAGGCGTTTTTTATAAAGAATTATATAATTATATATGAGGTCAATGAAAATAAGAAAATAATAATTATTGATAGAATACTTCATTCTAAAGAGGATTATAAATCAATAATTATGAAAACACATAAATAAAAGAAATTAAGCATTTTTAGATCTGATTATAAATATTATGTATTGAGGAGGAGTTTTGAATGCCTAAAAAAAGTACTAGAAATTATGAAGTGCATTTTCATATAGAAAGAAGTGGTGATGACTTTGTAAAAATTATGGAAAAGAATTTCTTAAAATACGTAGCAAATTATTATTGCGTAACAAATGCAGGATAATTTATGTAACAAAGTATTTTGTATGATGTTTATATTAATTGAGATTTCAAAACTATTAGGTCAGTAATAGATTAAGAAATCTCCTTTTTATATTTTATAATAATATTATTTAATAAATATTACTATATTGCAAAAAGTCAAATATATAAGAAATATATTTGTACATTTCAATAATAATTAATACGGTGATAAAGTAATAACGATGTTAGTAGCTCGAATAATTAGAAAAGGGTGACAAGAAATGAATTTCAGAAATAACAATTTATATAGAGTGGCGGCATATGAAAGATTATCTAGAGAAGATGATCGAAGGGATGAAAGTTCATCTATTGAAAGCCAGAAAATGATTATAGAGTCATTTGCAAAATTTCAAAATTTTAATATATTAAAACATTATTCTGATGATGGGTATACAGGATCTAATTTCAATCGACCAGATTTTGAATTATTAAAAAGAGATATAGAAGATGGTCTAATTAATTGTGTCATAGTTAAGGATTTATCTAGATTAGGTAGAGAATTATATGAAACAGGAACATATATTGAAGAATATTTTATTAAAAAAAATGTAAGATTTATTGCGATTAATGATGGATATGATTCTGAAGTAGGAGATTCTATGTTAGGTATTAGATTAAGCGTAAATGATTTATACTTAAGGGATACTTCAAAAAAAATTAGAAGTTCATTTGATGCAAAAAGAAAACGTGGAGATTATATTGGTTCTTTTGCAAAATTTGGATATAAAAAAGATCCAAATAATTCAAAAAAATTGATCATTGATGAATATGCGGCACCAATAGTACATGATATGTTTGAATGGGCAGCAAATGGAAATGGGACCAGTATTATTGCACATAGACTTACTGAAAGAGGTATTCCAATTCCATCAATTTATAAAAAAGAAAATCGACCTAATAGGCAAAAAAAATTAAATCAAGGGAAAGGGATTTGGAGACCTCAAACGGTTAAAGATATAATTAATGATGAAATGTATCTTGGACATATGGTACAAGGACGTTGGAAAAAGATAAGCTATAATTCAAAAAAACTAATCGAAACACCTAGATCGGAATGGATTATTGTTAAAAATACACATGAACCTATAGTTTCAGAAGAGTTATTTAATAAAGTTCAGATAGAAATGCATAAAAATGATAAATGTATTGCAAAAGGTAAAGACAAACGTTTATTTCAAGGACTTATGAAATGTAAAGAATGTGGACATACTATAGGGATAAATAATAGAAAATTAAAAAGTGGAATTTCTTCTTTTACTGTATGTAATAATTATGCTAAATATAGTAAATATCATATTTGTACTGAACATCGACTAAATTATAATTATTTAGAAGAAGATTTATTATGCTTTTTACGGAAAGTAGGTAAAAATTTTTTGAATGATTGTAATCAAGAAAAGCTAATAAAGGATAGTATGGATATAAAAAATAAAGAAATAATTCGATTTCAAAAAAAATTAGAATGTACTAAAAGAGAAATAGAAAAAGTACAATCTATAATTAGTAATCTATATGAAGATCGATTAAATGAAATTATTTCCATAAGACAATACTCAATGATGTCAAAGAAATATGATGATAAATTAATAGAATTAGAAGAACAAGAAAAAATTTTGAATTATAAAATAGCAAATTCATCAACCAAAGTCAATCAGGAAGCTTATTTTAGTTGTAAAAAGTTATTAACAGAATTTATGGAATTTAAATATCCAACTAGAGAATTGATTCAACAGTTGATTGAAAAAATCGAAATTGATAAAGATAATAATATAGAAGTATTTTTTAAGATAGATATTTCAAAATATGTATCAATAGACGAAAAATAACTATATAAATCGATATTTAATATACAGTATTTGTAAGTATCACGTCTTACTGGTAACAGGTATCACGCTTCCACTTATTTCATATGGCGGAAGTTCTTTGGTTGTTATGATGGGGAGTATGGGATTTTTAATAAGTATTGCAAATGAATCTTAAAAATAATAATTTTTTTATAAAATATGAAATGAACATGATATAATAAGCTTTAAGGAGTGATAAAATGAGATTGTTAATTGCAACAGGAGGTACTGGAGGGCATATATATCCAGCACTTGCACTTGCAGATGCTGCAAAAGAAAGATATTCGGATATAGAAATTCTTTTTGTTGGGAATGATGATCGTATGGAGGCAACAGAAGTTCCAGCACAAGGGTATTCATTTGTTGGCTTACATGCATGTGGATTAACAGGAAGTTTAATAAATAAAACAAAAGCAATTTTGTTAATGATGAAAGCATATAAAAAAGCACTCCATATAATAGATGAGTTTAAACCAGATATAACAATTGGGTTTGGTGGTTATGTTAGTGCACCGGTTATGTTAGCTGCACATAAAAGAAAAATTAAAACAATGATTCATGAACAAAACTCTATTGTTGGAGTTTCAAATAAATTGGTATCAAGATATATGGATGCGATTGTGGTTTGTTACGAGAAATGTTTTAATGAATTTGGAAGAGAAAAAACAAAATTGTTAGGTAATCCAAGAGCATCAAAAGCAGTAGAAACAAAATTTAATGAAAATTATTATAAATCATTAGGTTTATCATTAAATAAACCTTTGATTTTAATAGTAATGGGATCATTAGGATCATCTTCTGTAAATGAGATTTTAAAAGATGTATTACCACAAATTGATTCGAAATATCAAATTTTATTTGTAACAGGAAAAAAGAATTATGAAGAAATGAAAACAGTATTCAATCAACCGAATATTTTTGTGGTTGATTATGTGAAACAATTAGACATTATTCAAAAAGTAGATTTAATGATTTGCCGTGCAGGAGCAACAACTGCCGCAGAGATTACTGCGTTAGGGACACCAAGTATTTTAATTCCTAGTCCATATGTAGCAGCAAATCATCAGTTTTTTAATGCAAATGCATTAGTTGAAAAGAAAGCTGCATATTTAATTGAAGAAAAAGATTTAAATGCTCAGGTTTTGAGCGAAAAGATTACTGCAATTATGGATCATCCAGCAGTGAAAGAAGAAATGCATCAATGCGCTTTAGCGCTTGGAACACCAAATGCTAGTAGTGATATATTGGATTGGTGTGATGAATTGAAAAAGGTGAAATAAGAATATGACATTAATAGATAAATTACAGCCTTATGCTGATATAGAAATAAATGAATCTTTAAAAAAACATACGACATATCGTATAGGAGGTATGTGTAAATATTTTATATACCCTAAAAATATTATGTGTTTGATGAGAATCATAGGTATATTAAAAAAAGAAAAATTACCAATAAAAGTATTTGGTAAAGGAAGTAACATTTTATGTAGTGATGATGATTACAATGGTGTTATTATTTGTTTAGATCGTTATTTTACAGATTTTTATTTTGAAAAAGATGGAAACTGTTTAGTTTCAGCAGGAATGAGTATTATTTTATTGGCCCATGAAGCAATGAAAAAGTCTTTGACAGGTTTGGAATTTGCAAGTGGAATACCAGGAACTGTAGGTGGTGCGCTATTCATGAATGCAGGAGCATATAAAAGTGATATAGCTGAAATTGTGCAAGAAGTTTATGTGTTAAAAGATGATGCAATATGCACTATGAAAAAAGAAGAATTGGATTTTTCATATCGTCATTCAATTTTTCAAAAACATACCGATTGGATTATATTAGGATGTAGACTTTATTTACAAAAGGGAATTCAACAAGATATATTAGATTTAATGGATTCAAGACGTAAAAGAAGAATGGATTCTCAACCACTAGATAAACCATGTGCAGGTAGTGTGTTTAGAAATCCAAGTGAAAAACAGGCATGGCAATTAATTGAAGAGATAGGATTACGTGGTAAAACGATAGGTGGAGCCATGATTTCTAATAAACATGCTAATTTTATCGTTAATGAAAATAATGCAAAAGCAACTGATGTTGTTGAATTGATAGAATTGATTCAACATAGTGTAAAAGAAAAATTTGGAATTGATATGATTACAGAAGTGGAGCGATTTAATTGGAAGAAGTAAATGATCTTCTATATGATGATGTTGAACGAAAGTATTTAGCACTTCAAAATAAAAAGAAAAAAAGAAGGAAAACGAAACGTAGAGTAAGACTGTGTATAGTAGCAGCAATTTTAATTTTATCATGTCTTTATTTAGGTAGTGATTTATCAAAAGTTAAATCTATTAAAGTTAGTGGAAATCATTATTATACAAAAGATGAAATTATGAAAAAAGCAAATTTATCGTATAAAACAAGATATTTTTTAATGCCAAAATTTTATATGCAAAGAAATCTAAAAAAAGATGATTTAATTGAAAAAGTGAACATAAATAAGAGTTTAAGTGGAAATATTGAATTAAAAGTAAAAGAAGTACAAGCAATTGGATATTTTGTAGAAAATAAGAAAAATTATATGTTGTTTTCTAACGGAATGGAGAAAGAAATAAAACAAGATTCTTTATATATTATTGTAAATTATCCAGTGATTGATGGATTCAATAAAGAACAAAGACAAAATTTAGCAAAATCGTTTTCTAATAAAGATAATGAAATTGCACAAGAAATTGTTGAAATGATTGCTGAGATAACCCCACATAAAGAAAGTTATGATGAGCATATGGTTAAATTTGTTATGCAAGATGGAAATAAAATTTATACTTCATATGAATCAGTAAAATTATTAAGTTCGTATAAAAAAACACTAAAAAATTTAAAAGAAGATCATGTTTGTTTTGTTATGGATGCAAATACAAAAACATATATAACTGAAAATTGCAACTCATTTAAGTAGATTCAAATAGGGATTTTGTAAAATTATTGGAAAATCAAAGGATATTTGATATAATATATAATGGTAAGGAGGATTTTTATGTCTATTTCAAAAAGTACACAGTATGGAAATATTAATGTATCTATTGATGCAATTGCTTCATTAGCTGGTGGAGTTGTTACAGAGTGCTATGGTGTTGTGGGAATGGCATCACAAAAATTTTTAAAAGATGGTATTGCAGAACTTTTAAAAAAAGATAATTATTCAAAAGGTGTAGTTGTTCGACAACTAGAAAATAAAGACTTAGAATTAGATTTATACATTATCGTATCTTACGGGGTAAAAATCAGTGAAGTTGTTCATGAAGTGCAGATGCGTGTTAAATATATGTTAGAAAAGAATCTTGAATTATCATTTAAAAAAGTAAATGTTTTTGTTCAAGATGTCAAAGTTATGAAGTAGGTAGGGACTATGGAGATTATTAACGGAAAAATATTTAAAGATATGTTAGCGAGTGGTGCTAACAATTTATCTAATAAATTTACTGAGATTGATGCTTTAAATGTATTCCCAGTACCTGATGGTGATACAGGAACAAATATGTCATTAACTGTAAATGCTGGTGTTAAGGATGCATTAGCGTGTGAAAGTAATGCTGTTTGTGATATTGCAAAAGTTTTATCAAAAGGTCTATTAATGGGAGCAAGAGGAAATTCAGGAGTAATTACATCTCAAATTTTTAGAGGAATCTATCAAGGAGTAGATGGCATGGAAGAAATTAATGGTTTCCAATTAGCCAATGCATTTATAATGGGATCAAGAGTCGCATATAAAGCTGTAATGCGTCCTGTTGAAGGTACCATTTTAACTGTTATTCGTGAAGCTGCAGATTATACATATGCATATGCTTCATCAACAAAGGATGTAACGTGTTTGGAAGTTATGGAAAAGATGTTGGAGGAATCATTAGCATCTTTAAAACGTACACCAGATTTATTACCAGTGTTAAAAGAAGTTGGAGTAGTAGATAGTGGTGGAGCTGGATTAGTTACAATTTTTGAAGGATTTGTATCAGCTTTAAAAGGTAATATTATTGAGCGTAAAGATGTTCAAGAAAGTAAAGAAATTGCTGGAGCAGGATTAGAAAGTGAAGAGTTTGGATATTGTACAGAATTTATTATTCGTTTATCTGAACATGGTGCAAAAAACTTTAAAGAAGAAGATTTGCGAGATTCTTTATCTAGAATTGGTAATTCTATTGTTTGTGTTCGCGATGATGACATTGTGAAAGTACATGTTCATACATTAACTCCAGGTGATGCATTGAATATGGGACAACGTTATGGAGAATTTGCAAAATTAAAAGTAGAAAATATGCAAGAACAACATGAAAATATTATGATGAATGCTACAGTTGAGAAAGCTCCTAAGGTGCAACAAGCTAAGAAAAAATATGCGATTATTACAGTTGCAGCAGGAACTGGATTAAAAGGTATGTTTACTGAATTACGTGCAGATTACGTAATTAGTGGTGGACAGACAATGAACCCTTCAACAGAAGATTTTGTTCAAGCAATTGAACAAGTAAATGCAGAAAATATTTTCTTATTACCCAATAATAGTAATATTATTCTTGCTGCTCAACAAGCGGCTACTGTATGCGAAGATTTAAATATTGAAGTTATTCCTTCGAAATCCATTCCACAAGGTTTAAGTGCATGTATTATGTTTAATCCTGATGTAGATGTAGAAGTTAATATAGCTGAAATGAATGATGCGATTAGTATGGTGAAAACTGGTCAAGTAACATATGCTATTAAAGATACTACTTTTGAAGGATTAGAAATAAAAGCAGGAGATTATATGGGATTAAAAGAAAAAGATATCGTAATCTCATTGCCGGATAAAATGGAGGTAACTCGTCAGTTAGTAGATCAAATGGTTGATGAAGATAATGAAATTGTCACCTTGATTTATGGCGAAGATGTAAATGAAGAAGAAGCAACTGAAATTTCAAATTATATTGAAGAAAAATATGATGTAGAAGTTGAAGTAAATAATGGCATGCAACCAGTATATTCATTTATTATTGGTGTAGAATAGAAGATTAAAAAATATTACACAATACCTAAAAATATAATAAATACAAAAAGCTCGATGATTTCGAGCTTTTTGTATTTATTATATTTTAAAGTAACATTAACTTCTTTTTGTGTTAAACTATAGGGTTTATTTGAAGTGAACTCCAAAGATTGGAATACTAATTCGAAGTTATTGCTTAATTGACTAAGTTCTTATTTACTTGATTCAAAACACCAAAATCCTTTTCTGATATTTTATCGAAATCTTCAAATATTATGTTTTTGATAGCGGATAGAAGAATGTTATAATCTCTTTGAATTTCTAGTGCTTTTTTAACAAAGAAGAATAAAAATAAGGAATATAAGATAGTGAAAACGATAGATAATGCAATGCTCCAATAGCAATAAATACAGTTATAATGCCATTTAATAAAACATATTTCATGATTGTTGCATTCATAGGTGAAGTTAAATTAATTTCAGAAATAAGATTTAATTTCGATTTTATAAATTGAAATAGTTTTGCTATTAAGGTACGATCTTTTAAATATTTAATTGGACCATAGGTTACAATATGCTTAATTAAGAAGATGCTTATGGCAATAGATAGAAGTGATAATAGCCATACAATGACGTTAATTACTAACAAGAGTTCAATACCATAATCTATTCCAAAACTAGAAATGGTATGTGTTAAATTCCCATTCATGGTATTTCCTGCTAGTACCATAATATTTGTAAAGGCAAGTGATATAACCGTTACCAAAGCAATGAAATTAATTTCAAAGCTCCATTTTTTAACTGTTTTAAATGGATTGATTTCCTCTACATATTTGATTGGATAAAAAAATTATAAAACCAAAAATAATAACAGCAAATGTACATAATATAATTGCAGAGAATGAATTATAATGTTCCTATGAATTTAAATATCCGGACAGACCTTCAAATGAATTTATTTTTTTTGGGAAAGATAAATTGAATATCTAAATTTTTAGGAGTATTTATAGAAATTACTTTGTCAGGAATAGTTGATGGTTCATTATCATATTCGTAATTATCAAATAAATCATTGATATCAAATTTTGAAAATACATTATTAATATTTCTATTTGTTGAACAATAATCATTGGCATCGTATTTTACATGAATAGAATGTCCATAATCATCTAGGGTGAACGTACTAGGGTTATAATTTTTTATGTTTGTAATTACTTTATTGTTTAAAATATTTTGTGCGATATCGAAGAAGTATTTATCCATATGAATAAAATTTTTTACATCTTCAAGATTTTATTTAAATTCATTTTTTATATAATCTTCCTCTTCTTTATTAATCAAATCATTTAATTGCAAAGGATTATATGAAGAATCTAATTGCATAGCAAGATCGATTGTCATATATTGAAATTCATCTGAAAAGTAGTATTCTATGTTTTTTAATTGATTTATATCTTCCTTATTTATATTGTCATAGAGACTTACGGCTGAAAAGCTTATAACGAATAATAGAATAGTAAATAATATGGTAAATATATTTTTCCTTTTTTTTTATTTTATCACCTAAATTTTTTCAATCTTATATCCTATACCCAATACAACATTTATATATTCGGGATTTTTGAATCGGTTTCAATTTTCTTTCTCAAACGTTTGATATGTACCATAATTGTATCGGTGCTAATTGCACTTTCTTGCCAGACTGATTTATGGATTTGTTCACTAGAAAATATTCTGCCAAGTTGACTCATAAGTAATTCTAATATTTGAAATTTTTTAATATTAAATGTAATTCTTGATTTCGAATTGTAACTTGTTTTGTTGCTTTATTTAAAATGAATTCGCCAACGTGTAACATTTCGGAATCTTCTTCAATTTTTAATCCTTGTTTAAGTTTAAGAATTTATCTATATCTTCGGATTTTGCGCTTAAGAAGATGACTGTATATCGTAATCTTCTCTTAATTTCATCCTCATCGTAATGACATCCATAATAGGCATCATGATAGCTATGATTGCTAAATGAATCTCGTTTTTTTTTATAATAGTAAGGCCGTCTAATCCGTTTTTTCTAGAAATATATTATATCCTTGATTTTTAAAATATATTGATGGTTTCTCGAACTCCATCCTCATCTTCAACAAGTAAAATATTATATTGCAATTTCAACACACTCCTTTAATAAAAATAATTTTTAATCTAAATTATGAAACTGATTTTAATTAATTTCAAGAAAAAATTAGAATACATTTCCTAAATACATTACGATTTCTTTGATTCCCTATGAATATACAATTAAAGAAAATGGTTTACATAAAATGTAAATGATAATGTGTTTTTTTATGATCATGTTTGTAAGAGCAGCAATCATATAAAGTATATCAACTGGAAATCCAGGAACAAAAATAGCGAATGCAAAGAAACTATCAAATTTTTTTGTTAAGCAACCAAAATGTTTATCGTATATAGTTTTATCTGTGAATTTTAGGATGAAAATTTTACCATGTTTTCTTACTAACAAGAAAATAAGAATTAATCTAATTATTAAACCAATGTAGCTTAGGATGAATCCCCAAAGTGGTCCAAATAAAATAATACAATACCACTACTAACTCCACCAGGAATAATAGGAATAATAACTTGTCTGATTTGTGAAATTAAGAAAAATATGGGTGCGAAAATTCCAAACTTCTGAATTAATATTGTCATTTTAACTGTCACAGTTTTTCATCTTGGATACTATAATAAGAAAACAACTGAATGTTAATGGTATATAATTCTAAACAATTTTTTAACTTTTAGTGAGTTATTGATTTTAGGAACTAAGGTATAAAATTAAATATTATTTGTTTTGTATGGATATATGAATATTAGATTTTTATGTTATGTTTGATCATAGAATCATTGTATTAAATTAAGTGTATATAGTATAATATAGATAGGAGGTGTTATTATGAAACGTTTCACAGAGAATAAACATGAAAGAAAAATTATTTCTGCAAAATTAATTGAAAAGAAAGCAGCTGACTATTTTTCTATTCCTGGAAAGATTCCAACACCTGAACAATTATATGAATTAGTGTTTGAAACTGCAGAGGGGATATTTTCTTTTGAAGTTAGTGTATTTGAATATAACATTGTAGAAAAAGGTATGGAAGGTACTTTAGTATATCAAGGATGTAAGTTAATATCGTTTGCAGATAGAATTAAAGATGTTCATTAAAAAACAATATAATTAAGAATTTTTTAGGTTAGTGAATACTTGCATTTGAAATATTTGTATAATTTATTAAAGAGTTATAGAAAGATAAAATAGTGATTCGTAATAAAATTAGATAGTAGAGCTTTTTCAGATTAAATGAGTAATGTTAGATAGGTGTTATAGAAGTGATTTGATTTTTATTAAAATTAAGAATAAAAGAAATTGGAAATAAGAAGTTTGTGTATAAATATCTTACAGAAAAGCATTTTTTAAGAATTAATTCCAAAAGAGGACAGGAATTGATTCTTTTTTTTATAAGGTAGAGAAAATAGTTTTATTAGATTATTTTTAAGATTAGATGAGAAGTTTGTTTATTACTATGTATTTGAAAGTATAAAATACATTTAAATGCCTAATGGTAACATTTAATTGCCACTGCTCTAGGATTATATTGAATAATCAATATAATATATATTAATATAATAGTGTATTTTTTTAATTTTAATAATAATGTTTTTTTATAGGGATGGAGGTTATAGAGAGAATGAAAGGAGTTCATTTTTGTATTTGTGAAGATAGTAGAGAGTATGGAGAAAAGGTAAGTAAATTTATTAAATCACATTATCGAGATGTATTTGTAGATATTTATGATGATGAAACTATTACATTGCGAGAAGTATATGATGTATATATTTTGGATGTGGAATTAAAAACAAAATCTGGATTTGAATTAGCAGAAGAAATTCATCTAAAATATCCTAATGCAATTATCATATATTTAACATCACATGAAGAATTGGCAAGAAAAGGATATTTATATTATGGTGCAGGTTTTGTATCAAAGGCTTATTTTGAAGAAGAATTTAAGCTTGTATTAGATAAAATAATGACAGGAATCATAACTGAAAAACTATATATTCCTATTACACATAATAGAATCACCAAAGTTTTATGTTTATTAGATGTATATTATATTACAACTGAAGGACATTATATTGTTTTAAAAACAAAGGACAATGAATATCGTAAAAGAATATCTATGAAAAAATTCTTGGAAACTTATCCAATAAATTATTTTTATGAAAATTGTCGTGGAGAATGTGTAAATTTACATTATATCAAAAGTTTTAATTCAAAAGGTGTACAAATGTGCAATGGTCATTGGTTGCAAATATCAAAGAAAAAGAGAAAACCTTTAGAAGAAAGATATAATGAATATTTTTTGAAAAAATTATAGATTTTGATAAAAAGCAGAATTTTTAAATTCTCTGTTTTTTTTATATTATAAACCATGAAGTTCATTAATGTTCTAAAATATTAGTTTACTTCAAGGTTTTCTTGTTTATACATGTGTGAGAAAATATAAGAGATAGTAGAATAATTTTTTTGAAACAGATTTGTGATTTTATTATAAAAAATATTCTATTTCTCTTGTTCATATAGGGCTTGGTTATATCTGAATAGTGAATTATTCATTCGTAATTGTTGTGCTCTATCTAATACAAAAATAGATGAGCATGAATCTGTAGAAGTGATTGTTATTATATATGTACAGAAAGGAATTTGCGGGTATGAATGAAAGTGTTATCTCGTTTGTATTTTAATCAAGTCTATTCGATATGAGGGGTTTTGAAAAACTAGCAGTTTGTATTATTGCGGAAATAGGAGATATGAAACGATTTAAAGGAAAGAATAAAATTATATTCTAGGTAGAGCTTAATCCAATGATACATCAGTCTAGAAAAGAAGATGGAATATATTTGTTGATATCTGGCAGAGGTAAGAAAAGGTTTCGATACTTATTAAATTCGACAATCAGTTGTAATTTAAGATTGAAGAAAGAAGATTTTATTTATAGTTATTACCAAAAGAAAAGACAACAATCCACCTGATTTATATGCGTCCATAAATTATTTATAGTAACGGAAAGGTTTAATCAAATATAGATATTTTAATATTAATTATAAAAAAATAAAAGGTGAAAATCATGTAGTGAAATGTGTCCTCGGGATATATTCTATTAAGAATGCAAATAACGTTTTAATGTAGATTTATATTCTATCATTTTGTATTGTCTTGGTGTATATATTAATTGATAAAAGCTATTAAATATGGTATATTATTATATGTTTAGTCGTAAAGGAGAAATCATGGATACTTATTATGAAAATATTCTAAAAAAAGTAGATAGCTTAGTAGAAAATAAAGATTATCAAAAAGCTTATGGAATTCTTGAAGAAGAATTGTCTATGCCTTATATTCCTAAAGAATATGAGCAGCCTTTAATTGATTATTACAATGTATGTAAAAAAGAAACGCAAACGAGTGTATTACCTAGCTATAGTGAAGAAGATA
>JARHZK010000144.1 GCA_029258245.1 Longicatena sp.
TGAACGTGTTGAAAAAGTAACTAGTATGTTGCCAAATTATAATTGCGGTAGTTGTGGGTATGCTGGTTGTAGTGGTCTTGCTGAAGCATTGGTAAATGGCGAAGTAACTGTAGTTGGTACATGTAGACCAAGTAAACCAGATGTTAAGCAAGCAATAGCCGATTATTTAAATAATACACCTGGACCTGATGGTAAGTGTTGTAAGGTAAAACCATGAGGTTATAGGATGTGTATATAACTATTAGACATGATAATATAAAATAAAATCAGTTTAAAATGTAGTGGACCTCTTTGTTGGGACAATCAACGAAGGAGGTTCGCTTTTTGTTATGACAAAGCTTACAATAGAATAGAAAATAGATAAATAATAAAGAAGGTAAAAGTTACAACTCATTAGTTTAAGAACATGGAATCAGCAGTCATGGGGTTGGATATTGGATTCGATTAATGGATTGACATGGTATCGTTATACACAATAGAGAAATTATCTCTTTTAATATTTCTAAATCATCCAAATTTGAACAAAGACTAGATATGCTTAGTAAAGCATTTGATAAATACAAAGGTTCAAATGGATTAATATTGCAAAGTAATCAAGATCGGTAATATCAAATTTAGCCTGATCATGAATTATGAAAAGAAAAAAGAATTATCCAATCAATGTCACGCAAAGGCACTTCTTATATAATTTATCAATAGAAAATTTTTCGGTAAGATATAGAATTAATTATTTTATGAATTTGAATATATTTTATCGAAAAAATTACAACAAAATAAAAAGGATTATCTGTTGTTGATTGTAGAAATCAATCCTTATTTATCAATTCGTTGTATATTTATTTTAATTGTTAAAATAAGTAGGTTCATCTTAAAATATGACTGTTTTCGTATTTTTAGAAGTATGTATAGCATCGTAGAGTTTTAATTTTTGTATATTGAAAGGAACAAGTATGATGAAACGTTGTAAATGGGCAAGAGATGTCGAAACGATTTACGAACAATACCATGATTATGAATGGGGAGTTCCTGTTTACGATGATCATAGGTTATTTGAAATGTTAATTTTAGAACAATTTCAGGCTGGCTTGTCATGGATAACAATTTTAAAAAAAAGAGATAATTTTCGTAAAGCGTATGATGATTTTGATGTTGATAAAGTATCAAAATATAATAATTTGAAGATAGAAGAACTTATGAAAAATAAGGAAATTATTAGAAATCGAAGAAAAATTAAAGCAAGTATTATAAATGCGCAGGTATTTTTAAATATTCAAAAAGAATATGGTTCATTTTCAAATTATATTTGGCATTTTACAAAAAATGAAATTTTGTATTTAAATACTGATGTAGTACCAACGACATCTATGTTATCAGATGAAGTATCAAAAGATTTAAAACAAAAAGGAATGTCTTTTGTAGGTAGTAAAATTATACAAGCATATTTAGAAGCAATAGGGGTTATGAATCATCATGAGAAAGATTGTTTTAAATATCATAAATAATTAAAATATAATCTATGGTATACTTATGACGGTGGTCATATGGAATTGAAGATAAGTACATTTGTAAAAGAAACTGGAAATTTATTATATATGCAAATATATGAAAAATTAAAAAAGGATATTGAACAAGGGTATTTAAAAAAAGGTGAAAAGTTACCGAGTATTCGTAAAAGTGAAGCAATATTTAAAGTATCTAAAACCAGTGTTGAAAAAGCATACGGGAAACTTGTCGATGAGGGATATGTTATAGCTAAACCTCAGTCAGGTTATTTTGTTGATATGGACGAAGAACAAATAAAGAAAAGAAGTTTTTTATTTAAACAAGAAGAAATTGTAAAAGAAAAAATTCGATTTGATTTTCGTAGTGAAAGTATGGATGAACATATGTTTGATACTAAGTTATGGAAAAAATATATTAAGGAAGTCCTAGAAAATCATTCTGAAATTGCTACCTATGGAAATGCACAGGGGGAATTAATGTTAAGAAAGGCCTTGCAGCAATATGCATATTCTGTTCGTGGTGTTTTATGTAGTGCAGATGATATAATTGTTGGTTCCAGTTTTCAATCTTTACTTTATTTATTATGTGGGTTATTGCCTCATGATTTACATATTGGCATGGAAGAAGAATGTTATATACAAGCTAAAAAGGTATTTCAGGATTATCATTATGAAATATCAAATTTAACGTTATTTGATGATGGAGTTTCTATACAAGAATTAAATGATAAAAATATAGATTTATTATATATTAATGCGGGTTCTCAAGGAAAACTGCATCAACCATTATCAAAGAAAAAAAGGGCAGAATTGATCCAATGGGCTAAAGAAACAAATAGTTATATTATAGAAGATGACCATAATGGAGAGTTGCGATATATAAGTAAAGTGAATAATTCTATGCAGGGATTTGATATTGGAGAACATATATTTTATATAGGATCTTTTTCAAGATTGCTTTTGCCATCATTGCGTATTAGTTATTTAGTTTTAACGAAGAAAATGTCAAATGTATATAAAAATAATAAATTTTATTATGCTCCAACATCTAGTAAAATTGAACAATTAGCGCTTGCTCATTATATTATGGATGGACATTTAGAGCGCCATGTAAAAAGGTTAACAAAAAAATATGAAAAGAAATGCAAAAATACAGAAATGTTAATTCAAAAATATTTTCCTGATACAGCTTATATATTAGAAGAAGCATCATTACAATTCATATTAACTTTTGAAAATATCGATATAGAATGTCTAAAAAAATATTTAGATAAAGAACAAATTGCATGTACTTTTACAAAAGATAAAAAGATAATGTTATCTTTTGCAGCAATTGAAGAGAATGAGATGGAAGAAGGTATTCATCTTTTAAGTAGTATCATAAAAAAAAGTATTGCATAATAAAAAATAGTATTGTAATATATACATTATAAAAAAATAGGTTTAAAACCTCCATTTTTGCTGATTTTATGTTATCAAATCAGATAAATGGAGGTTTTCTATTGATAAGGAGGATTTATGGAAAAAAATAAAATGGGAATTAAGCCAGTTTTTCCCTTGTTAATCTCGATGTCGATACCACCGATGATTAGTATGCTAATACAGTCACTTTACAATATTGTTGATAGTATGTTTGTGGCAAAGCTTGGAGAAGATGCTTTAACTGCGGTTTCTTTAGCATTTCCTATTCAATCTTTAATTATTGCAGTATCAGTAGGAATAGGGGTAGGTGTAAATTCTTATATTGCTAGAAAGTTAGGGGAGCGAAAACAAAAAGAAGCAAATAGTGCGGTATTACATGGACTACTATTATCATTTCTTGGTTATATTTTGTTTTTAATATTTGGATATTTTACAATTCCTACTTTTTTTCATATGTTTACAGATGATTCAATGATTTATCAACAAAGTTGTAGTTACACATATATTTGTGTAATTTTTAGCTTTGGTATATTATTTCATATTTGTGTGGAAAAAATATTTCAGTCTACTGGAAAAATGATATTTCCTATGGCAATTCAAGCAGTAGGAGCAATTAGTAATATTATATTAGATCCAATTTTAATATTTGGTTTTTTTGGTTTTCCAGCTATGGGAGTTAGAGGTGCTGCAATTGCTACAGTGATTGCACAGATTTTTTCTATGTGTCTGTCATTATATATTTTATTGAGTAAAGAACATGATGTACAAGTAGATTTTAAACATTTTAAATTTAGTTTTACTTGTATAAAACATATATTATCAGTAGGAATTCCTAATGCATGTATGAATGCATTAAATAGTGTTTTAGTTATTGGATTAAATAGTATTTTAATTCATTTTTCAAATGCTGCGGTTGCAGTATTTGGAATTTTCTTTAAATTACAAACATTTGTATTTATGCCTACAAGTGGACTTACGCAAGGAGCTATGCCAATTTTAGGTTATAATTATGGAGCAGGATATTCCAAAAGACTACATGAAACTTTGAAATATGCACTTATAGTAGCCAGTATTATAATGTTTATAGGATTTGGGTTATTTGAACTATTTCCAAAACAATTATTATTAATGTTTGATGCGAATGATACAATGATGTCTATTGGCGTACCAGCATTACGAATAATTGCAATTAGTTTTATACCTGCAGCAATTGGTTTTATATTTCCTACTCTTTTTCAAGCAATGGGACTAGGATTGCATGCCTTATGTATATTTTTATTGCGACAATGTATTATTACTTTGCCGTTATCTTATATATTTTCCAATATGTTTGGTTTATATGGAATATGGACAAGTTTTATTATTGCAGAAGTTATAGCTGCTATAATAGCTTATGTTATGTATTACTATATTTCACATCAT
>JARHZK010000181.1 GCA_029258245.1 Longicatena sp.
ATATCCACTTCGTAGAGCCAATGGATAATAGTGGAATCACTGATAGTGATATTTTCATGTTTCGCTAAGAGTTGAGAGAAATGCTTGATATTAGCACCGTAATATTTCGTTTTATAAAGATCGATAACTTTTTGCTTTGTGCAGGAAGAAAAGGCAGAGGCAGGTTTTCTTCCCCTGTTCTTATGAACGAAGCCAGACTTTCCTTCGGATTTATATTTGATGATAAGACGATTGATCGTACGTAAAGTACAATTAAGCTTAATGGCGGCATTTTTCTTGTTTCCGTTGGTATCGACAAGTTTTTTAATTACATCGTATTTGTATTGTTCATTCATTCTTAATTCAACCTTTCTCATAAGGACCTCACTTTCATCTGAAGTCATATCATAAATGTATTTAAGGACAAAATCAATTTTGATACATTAAGACATTATCATTTTTGATTCATAGAAATTAATAAAGGATATAAATCGTGTGTTGACAAATATGGATAAGATAGGTAAACTATAAGTAATCCGATGAAAAAGAAGTTTTATATAGGAATTGTTACAGAGAATAAGATATTTGCTGAAAGTCTTTACAAAGGAATATATAAATAGACACTTTTGAGGAATTATTAGGAAATGAATAATCGTATAACTGCGTTAAAGTATTGAGAAGCTCTTTTGATGAGTAAAATAAGGTGGCACCACGTGAATCACGTCCTTAGTAAGGACGTTTTTTTATGCTTTTATGTAGTTTTAGGATAAGAATGGAGGATATTATGGATTATCAAGTACCTAGAGGAACGCAAGATATTTTACCGAAGGATATTAGCAAATGGCAAAAATTAGAAGATATGATTCGTCAATTTTGTTATGTTTATAATTATGATGAAATTCGCACCCCAATTTTTGAACATACAAATGTATTTAAACGTGGAAATGATTCTAGTGATATGGTGAATAAAGAAATGTATACATTTCAATTAGAAAATAGTAAAACATCTCTTACATTACGTCCAGAAGGAACAGCAGGAGTTGTACGCTCTTTTGTGGAAAATAAAATGTATGGAAATGCAGATCTTCCTGCAAAAATGTATT
>JARHZK010000229.1 GCA_029258245.1 Longicatena sp.
TTATATGAAATGACAGAAAAAGAAATCATGGTAAAAAAAGAACGTGCTACCATTGCCTGCATAAAGACAGCCGGTTTCCCATTTAATAAAACATTAAGTGATTATGATTTTAATTTTCAGCCCAGCGTCAGCAAATCTGAAATGGAAGATTTCGCAACATTGAGATTCATAGAAAAGCAAGAAAACATATTATTCATAGGGTCTCCAGGAGTAGGAAAAACACATTTGGCAACCGCAATCGGAATTGAAGCGGCAAAACACCGATATAGTGTATATTTTATAAGTTGTCAAGAACTCATAGCACAGCTAAAAAAAGCAGAAAAAGAAAATAGACTAGAACAACGATTGAAGGCATTCACAAGACATAAATTACTAATCATAGATGAAATAGGATATATCAATCTTGATATCGAAGCAGCAAATTTATTTTTTCAACTTATATCGTTGAGATATGAACAAAAATCAACAATCATAACTACGAATAAAAATCTATCGAAGTGGACAGATATATTTTGTGATCCAGTGATAGCTAATGCGATACTAGATAGATTATTGCATCATTCTCATGTGATTAATATAGTAGGACCATCCTATAGAACGAAGGATATATTAGAAGCACTGGAAGAATGAAAGTACCAAAAATGGTGAATTTTAAATTACCGAAATTGGTAAAATTATTATTGACACTATTACTTTTGAAGAAACATTTTAGCGTTATCAAACTACTCATTAATAATCGATGTTTGCACATATTGTTCTTCTACTAATGTTTGTATCATTTTTTATGATGTTTGATACACTCATCACAACAATCCAAGTACTCCTTCGGCACTTTTAAATAAGCTATACAATCACAATTCCTATATACAAAATTTTCTAATTCTTAAAAAAATATACACAGCTGAGTCGTAATCGATACCATAATATTTAAAATAAGGAAAATACTAACTATGAAATGACTCAATGTAAAAAGTTTTATCTAATAAATCAAAATAAATGATCATAATCGTAAGCAATACTATAATTCCTACTGTTTTAATAAAAGATTTTAATCGGATACGAACATGTTTTATATCTAACTCCCTTAACCATACTTCTACATTCCTATATAAATCTCCCTTTATTTAAAAATATTATAACATAATCAAATTCTATAAACTAACTTTAACAAATATAGAAATTCCATGACTATCTAATTTCTGTATAATTAAAATAAAAAAACTGTTGAACATTTAACAACAGTTTAAAAATTTCTACTATCAGAAACTTTTTATAATATTTTTATATTAATCAATCATTTTAATTCGTTCTTTATAATCAGGCATATAATTTTCTATAATATGGTAAAACTTTTTAGAATGATCTGGTTGTATAAAATGTACCAATTCATGTAAGATAACATATTCCATAAATTCAAGAGGATAATGTATTAGTTTTCTATTCAAAGTAATAGATTTTTTTTCTGGTATGCAGCTACCCCATTTTGATTTCATGTCCCGGACTTTAATTTCAGGTAAAGCTATTTGATACTCCTGTAAAGTTCTACAAGTTAACTTCACAATATCTGTATATACATCCTTACATAATTTATCTAAAAATTGATGTATTACTTTTTGAGGCATACTTGTATTGCGATATTGAACATATAAATACTTATCATCATAGCTTACGTAATTATATTTTCCAATCGTATACTTTATTTTTAAAGCATTTCCAAATAACATGATAGAATTTTCATCAATTAAACATTTTTCATTTCTCGCAATAACTTCTGTTTGATGTTTTGAAATCCATGAAGCTTTATTTTTTACAAAATCATCAATTTTTTCTAATGATACAAAAGGATTCGCGCTTACGATTACTTCTCCCTTACTACTAATACGCATATTTATATTTTTTACTTGTTTTCTTACAAGTGTATAGGTAATTGGACATTTTTCACATTGTACTACTTTTTTTTCTAGTTCCATATATGTCTCCCCTATCTATCACGTGCGTTGCTTATTATCTCATATTTGTAAAAAAAAATAAATACCCATTTTTTTACTTTTTTTAATTATTATTGTATCTCATATGTTTTTATTATAAATATATGATACTATATTATTGGTGATTTTTTATGGCTTATAACAATCCTTTTCCATATAGTGATGATAATAAACGTTATCATACATGGAATTATTATTTAAAACATCGATATCATACAAAAGTATTTAAAGTTCCATTAAATACAAATTTTTCTTGTCCTAATCGTGATGGAACTTGTGGAATTGGTGGATGCACGTTTTGTGGAAGTCTTGGGAGCGGAGAATACGCTGGTAATATTGAAGATAACTTATCCACGCAATTTAAAAAAGGACAAGAAATGATGCTACGTAAATGGCCAAATGGAAAAAGTATTGCCTATTTTCAAGCATATTCCAATACTTATGCATCCTTAGATGTATTAAAAAGAACATTCCAACCATTCGCTGATCGAGATGATATTTGTGCTATTAGCATTGCCACAAGGGCCGATTGCCTAGAAAATGAAAAAATTGAATATTTACAATCTTTATGTCAAAAAAAAGAAATATGGATTGAACTTGGGCTTCAAAGCATCCATGATAAAACAGCAATGCTATGTAATCGTGGACATACTTTTGCGCAATTTTTAGACTGTATCCATCGATTAGAGAAAACAGATTTAAAAATTGTCGTACATCTTATTAATTCGCTTCCATATGAAACTCAAGAAGATATGATTGAAAGTGCTAAAGTCCTTTCTACATTACCTATTCATTCTGTTAAAATCCACATGCTCCATATTATGGAAGAAACGAAAATGGCAGAGGATTATAAACAACACCCTTTTCCAATACAAAGTGAAGATGAATATGTCGATACCGTTATCAAACAATTAGAAGTTCTTCCCCCAACCATGATTATTCAACGATTAACAGGTGATGGCGTAAAACAGCTTCTAATCACTCCAAAATGGACACTAAAAAAAGTTTGTGTGCTAAACGATATCGATAAAGAAATGAAACGCCGTAACACATGGCAAGGACGTCTATATAAGGAAAATTAAAATTCTAGTTTTCCTTTTTTTTATACCAACGATATATTAACCATATAACTATAATAAAACTAAAAATAAGTCCTATATTATCCATTGGTACTACTTCTTTAAACTTTTTTAAGCAATATGTGATTATAACACTTCTTAAAAATCTTGCACCACCATCCGCAATTAAAAAAGAAAGAATTGGCATTTTCATAAATCCTGCAATATAAGAAAGTATAAAATCAGGTATTGGTGTTATACCTCCTATAAATACAGCTAGAATTCCATGTTGCTTAAATAAAATTTCTCCCTTATTTAAATCATTTTCATCAACCAAATGCATTACTATTTTTCTTCCAAATGCATATGCAAGATAATACCCCACACATCCACCAATACTTGTTCCAATACCTCCAAGAATAGAATACCATAACCATTGATTTGGTTTTGCTAAGCATAATGGTGTTAGTACAACTTCTAAAGAAGGTAAAGGCAAAAAAGCTTTTAATATTGCATAAATAAATAAGCTTATATCTTCCCAAAATATAAAAAACTTTTCATACACGAAAATCACTCCTGTTTTCAGTATACGAAAAGTTTTTATTTTTATGTTTTTACTAACTCCATTAATGAATCTACACAATAAGTTGCATATATTTGTAATTTATCTTGTTTTTCCCTTTTATGT
>JARHZK010000233.1 GCA_029258245.1 Longicatena sp.
AATTATGATTTATCCAGCAAAAAAATATGATTATAACAAAAAAGGATTATTGGAATTTATAAATCTATTATTTAATTCTAAATTAGATGGAAATGAGAAAAAATATTATTTGGTTAATAACTATAACATAACAATGACAAGAGAACTAGATGAGGAGATGATCAAAATGTGTAATTTAAGTCAAGGAATCAAAGAAGAAGGAATCGCAAAAGGACGTGCTGAGGGACGTGCTGAGGAAAAAGTTAATTCAGCAAAAAAATATATTAATAATTTAATAAAAACAAAAAATATGACTTTTGATGAAGCAGTCGATATATTAGAAATTGAAAAAGAAATTGTTGAAATTATAAAAAAAGAAATGGAATAATGAACATGGCAACAATGCCATGTTTTTATTTACACTTCTTCCGTTTAGGGCTGTATGTTTTGAGAAGGGAGGATTTCTTTAAAATATGAATGAGCTGCAAGAACTTCGATTTTGTTAGCTTTTTGTAGTTGATGTGGATAGGTTACACTAAATTGGACAGTTAAGAAGAGATCTGTTAGAATGATAAAAAGAAAAACTTTTCCACAAAAGGAGGAAAAGGAAATGAGGAGACAGTGAGGCATATAAGTAGAAGGAGCATTTGGAATAATAAAACAGGATTTCAAATTCACAAGATTTTCCAGAAGAGGTCTAAAAAATATCAAAACGGAATTTTTTTTGTATGTTTAGGATATAATTTTAGAAAATATTATATCAATAAGATGAAAAAACAAGTGTTATTGATGTGTTAATTCGAAAAAATAAATAGAAATAATTTATAATGCAAAAATTACGGAAAACTGTATGAAATGGATTTTTTTATTATAAAAGCATTATAACAATAAAAAAAGAGGTCAAACAGACCTGAGTGATATAAAATCATTCAACTGTTATAACCTCTTTTTGTGTCTTTATCATTTTTATTTAATGATTTATGAAATAATGAATCATATTTGTAATATCGGTAATTGGAACTTGTGTATTTCCAATCATATTTTGGATGATAAATCCATCTAATAAAGCAATAATTAAATATGAGAATGTTTCATCTTGAATATTGTTTTTCTCAGTTACTTTATGTAATGCAGTTTTGATTGTTTCTCTCCATGTTGCATATCGAATTTGAAAGCGTAAGGCAAGCTCTTGATTACTTGTAATTGCTTCATTTAATAAATATAGATGTAATCGACCATTATCTTCATCATTAAGAATTTTTTCAAATAATGTTTTTAGTATATCTTTTGGTGAAATATTTGTATTAGCATATGTTATTAAGTCAAGTAATTCATTTGATATTTTTGTCATGTTGCAGTCTGCAATATCATAAATAATATCGTCTTTTGCAGAATAGTAGTAATAAAGGGTACCTTTACTAATGTTTGCTTGTTGTGCGATATCTTTAAGACTTGTATTTTTTACACCTTTTTTCGAAATGAGTGTGGATGCTACAGATAAAATATGAGATTTCATATCTTGTATTTCATCATTCATAGGATACCTTCTTTCTTTCATATAAAAGATTGTTGTAAGTGTTTTTATTATAAACGTAATAATGGAATTGTCAAGATGACAAAAAAAGGTTTATAATAAGCAGTGAGAAAGAAATTTATATAGAATGGTGATGAGAATGAATAAAAAAGAATGGTTGATTATTACATTAGGAATGATGTTGATTTCATGTGGGGTCTATTTTTTCTTAATTCCTAGTGAAGTTATTTTTGGAAGTGTGTCGGGTTTATCTTTTGTTTTATCAAAAATTACCAATATTCCAGTATCGGTATTAACGTTTATTTTAAATATGGCATTGTTGGTAGTTGGCTATATTTTTGTTGGTAAAGAATTTGGAACAAAAACGGTATATACTTCTATAATTTTACCTATTTTTTTGTGGATTTTAGAACAATTGTTTCCGGTGCAGGGTTCACTTACGAATAATCAAGTATATGATTTAGCTCTTTATATTTTAGTAATCGCACTTGGACAAGCCCTTTTATTTAATGAAAATGCTTCAAGTGGAGGACTTGATGTAGTGGCGAAAATTATTAATAAATATACGCATATGGAAATTGGTAAAGCAGTAACAATTGCAGGTTTTGTAGCTGCTTCAAGCTCTATTTTGGTATATGACGTAGGAACGCTTATTGTTTCTTTGTTTGGAACGTATTTGAATGGGTTAGTTGTCGATTATTTTATTGATGGATTTAATAAAAAGAAAAGAGTATGTATTGTATCGGATGATTATGAAGAAATTAAGCATTATATTATTACAAAAATGAAACGAGGTGTTACATTGTATCCAGTAGTAGGCGGATATAATGGAGCGGATCGAATTGAATTACAAACAGTTCTTACAAAATATGAATATAAGCAATTATTAAATCATTTAAAATATAGTGAATATAAAACATTCATTACGGTAAGTACTGTAAACGAAGTTGTTGGATTATGGAATAATAATAAAAGAAAATAAGGATTAAAAGTGAAAAGATAAATGATATAGCAAGATTAGGATGGTTTTATAGGATATAAAATCATCCTCTTTTTTCTAGATAAACTAGGAAAAGAGGATGTATTTATGAAATGCGTCGTAATATTTTTTTCATTGCGAAGTAGTAGATTATGCTAGAAATTAATGGACTTAAGATATCAGAAATAGGTTCAGCATAAAATATGGATCGTGCACCAAATAAACTTGGTAATAGGAACAAGGCTATAAAGTAAATGGTTTTCCGTAACATAGATAAGGGAAGAGAATATTGTACTTGACCAAGGCCGGTTAAGCCATCTACAATCGCATATTGAACGGCTAAAGGGATAATCATCAAAGTACAAATGCGTATGGCTTTGAATGCTTCTTTTGCGAGTATATCATCCGATGTAAATAAGCGGACAAAAAGAGCACCACCAAACCAAGCAAATAGAAACAATACAGTTGTGTACAGTAAAGATAATAAAACAATATATCGCTCTGCTTTTTTTACTCGTTGTGGTTGATTTGCACCATAATTAAAAGCAAGAATTGTTTGTGTACCACCTGTAATTCCACCTAATGGCATGGTAACAACTAACATGAAACTTTGGGCAATGGTTGCGCAAGTAACTAATAAATCTCCCTCTGTTGCACCTCCATAGCGTTGTAAAAGTGCATTCATTGCGATAATCATAATATTATCAAATGCAATAATAAGAAATGGGGTCATACCTATTTTGATAATTTTTAACATTGTTTTAAGATGATAATTTCCAAATCGAATTCGAACTGGAATATTTTCTCCCATTAAAAAATAAATAACGAATATACAACTTGCAAGTTGTGAGAGAACCGTTGCAATAGCAGCTCCTTTGACTCCCATATGAAAATAGAAAATAAAAATAGGGTCTAAGATAATATTTAGTATTGCCCCAATTAAGACAGATTTCATTCCCACTTTAGAATACCCTTGACAAATTATAAATTGGTTCATTCCTGTAGCAAGAAGTGCAAAGATTGTACCCGTTAAATAAATAGAGAAATACGCATCTGCATAAGGTAAAGTGCTAGGACTTGCACCAAATAATTGTAGCATTGGTAATCGAAGTGGGTAAATCATTGCAACAGATATAATTGAAAATATGATAAGCATTAAAAATGCATTGGCCATGATGTTTGAAGCATCTTCTTTCCGATTTTCTCCTAAACGCATACTCATAAAAGGAGCACCACCAATCCCTACTAAAGAGGCAATAGAACCAATCATAGTAATAACAGGTCCACAAATTCCAACACCAGCCAATGCAACTGCCCCGACATTAGCAATATTTCCAATATACATACGATCGATGATACTATAAAAAACACTTACAAATTGTGCAAGCATACTTGGAATCGCAATACGAAAAACAAGTTGTTTGATATCATCGTTTCCTAAATCGTTTTCTAGAATCATATTGATAGTCACATCCTTTTTTATCCTGTTTTATATTACTGTAAATATATAGAATGTCAATAACGTGTAAAGGAAAAATAAAAATGTATATTTTTTCAAAAAATGTATGAAATTTTCAAAAAAAGTATAAATTTTATTTTACAAATATCTTGTTCTTTGATAAGCTTTTTTTATAAAATACAACAAAAAGGGAGGATATCCATTATGGGATTATTAAAAGCAGGAACAGGTGCTATTGGTAGCACATTAGCAGATCAATGGAAAGAGTATTTCTATTGTGATGCGATGGATGTTGATACATTAGTTATAAAAGGGCAAAAGCGAATATCATCTCGATCATCGAATACCAAAGGAAGTGATAATATTATTTCGAATGGTTCTGGAATTGCAGTTGCGGATGGTCAATGTATGTTGATTGTTGAACAAGGTCAAATCGTTGAAGTGTGTGCAGAACCAGGAAAATACACATATGATCAATCTAGCGAACCAAGCATCTTTGCAGGAAGTTTAGGAAGTAGTATTAAGGAAACATTTAAACTAATTGGTAAGCGCTTTACTTTTGGTGGAGATACGGCGAATGATCAAAGAGTTTATTATATTAATACAAAAGAAATTATGGATAATAAATTTGGAACGGCAAATCCATTTTTATTTCATGTAGGGGATGAGCATACTGGATTACAAAGAGAAGTATCGATTCGTTGTAACGGAATTTATTCTTATAAAATTTCGGATCCACTAAAATTTTATAAGAATGTATGTGGAAATGTGGAACAAAGTTATGAAAGAGAACAAATTGATACACAGTTAAAAACAGAATTTATCAGTGCTCTACAGCCGGCATTTGGAAAATTATCAGGAATGCAGCTATTACCAAGTGAAATACCAGCACATGCAATGGAACTAGAAGATGCAATGAATGAAACACTTACGAAAAGATGGTATGAAACAAGAGGAATTCAGATTGTTTCTATTGCGATGAATCCAATTACTTTATTAGAAGAGGATTTACGAGCAATTCAAAAAATTCAAGAACGTAAATTATTACGTGATGATCCAAATTGGGCTGCAGCAACAATGGTTGAAGCACAAGCAGAGGCGATGAAATCTGCAGCGGGGAATCCAAATAGCTCAATGATGGGATTTATGGGCATGGGTATGGCATCCCAAGCTGGTGGTATGAATGCAAATCAATTATATGTGCAAGGAGAAGAATTACGTAAGCAAGTAAAAGAAGAATCATGGACATGTAGTTGTGGAACAAAAAATACTTCGAAGTTTTGTACGAATTGTGGAAAACCAAAGGAGAATGGATGGGTATGCTCTTGTGGAGCGTTAAATAAAGGAAAATTTTGCATGGAATGTGGAAAACCAAAACCAGCAGAGGAACCTTTGTATCGCTGTGATAAATGTGGTTGGGAACCAGCGGATCCAAAGAATCCTCCAAAATTTTGTCCTGAATGCGGAGATCCGTTCGATGATCATGATATAAAATAGTGAATGGATGTAGGATAGCGAGGGAAATATAATGGCAGATGTTACAGAATATAAATGTCCTGCTTGTGGCGGAACAATGGAATTTGATAGTAATCTTCAAAAAATGAAATGTCCATATTGTGATACTGTAATGGAAGTAAGTGAATATCAAAAATTACAAGAAGAACAGGAAGAAGCCAAAAATAAAGATCCATGGCATAACCAAAGTACGACAACATGGGAAGAAAAAGATGGTATGCGTATATATTTATGTCAATCTTGTGGAGGTGAAATTCTCGCAGATGAAACAACAAGTGCGACTACTTGTCCATTTTGTGGAAATCGAGTAACGATGAAAGAACAGTTTTCAAAGGATTTAAAACCAGATTATGTAATTCCATTTAAGTTTGACAAAAAATATGCAAAAGGCGCATATGTATCGCATTTACAAGGCAAATCTTTTTTACCAAAGTGCTTTAAAGAAGAAAATCACATTGATGAAATGAAAGGGATTTATGTACCTTTTTGGGTGTTTGATATCGATGTGAATGCAAATATAAAATATAATGCACAACAAATTCGATCTTGGAGAAGTGGGGATAAAGAATATACCGAGACGAGTTATTTTAGTATTCATCGAGAAGGTAGTGTATCTTATCAACATATACCGACAGATTCATCAAAGAAGATGGACGATACATTAATGGAATCGATTGAACCTTATAACTTTAAAGATGCGGTTCCATTCCAAACAGCTTATTTAGCTGGATATTTGGCAGACCGTTATGATGTAGATACGAAGGAAACAATCGATAGAGCAAAAGAACGCGTAGAAAAAGGAACGGAAAAACTTTTTCAAAATACAGTGAATGGCTATGATTTAGTACAAAAAAATACAGGAATTGTCAATGTGACAAATGCTAAATATTGGTATACGTTATATCCAGTATGGATTTTAAATACAACTTGGAAAGGTGAAAAATATACATTTGCGATGAATGCACAAACTGGGAAATTTGTTGGGGATTTACCAGTGGACTATCAGGCGTTTACAAGATTTGTAATAGGATTCGGATGTATGTTATCTATTCTTGTAGTAGCGATTACCTATTTCATGTTTCATTAGGAGGATTTTATAATGAAGAAAAAAATAACATGGATGCTTTCCATCCTTTTGGTTATGATTTTTTCCTTTCCAGCTGTAATTGCAAATACAAGTGAAAATTTACCTAAATTTGTTGATCATGCGCAAGTATTAAGCAAGGATAAAGGGGAAAAATTAAATGAAACCTTACAAAAAATAAGTAAACAACAAAAGATGGATGTAGTAATTGTAACAACTAATGAAATGAAGGGGAAAACACCAACCCAATATGCAGATGATTATTTTGAGGATAATGGATATGGACAAGGAAGTCATCATGATGGTATTTTGTTTTTGATTGATATGCAAAATAGAAATTGGGCAATTAGTACAGAAGGGGAAGGAATTCGAACTTTTACGGATGCAGGACAAGCATATATCGAGCAACAATGTAAGCCGTATTTAAGTGATGGAAAATATGAAAAGGCATTTTATAAATTTGCGGATTTATGTGAAGAATTTATCATTCAAGCAAGAAAAGGAAAACCATTTGATCAAAACAACTTACCAAAACATGTGAGTTTCTTTGTTTATATTATAGAAGTTGTCGTTTGTTTTGTAATAGCTTTATGTATAGGATGGTATCGAAAGAGTAAATTAAAGACAGTTGTAAAACAAGCGGATGCACTTGACTATATGGAATCAGGAAGTATGAATATGGTAAATTCGAGAGATGTATTTTTAAATAAAACGATTACTACAAGAGTGATTCCTAAGAATACATCGAGTGGAGGAAGTAGTACTCATCAAAGTTCTTCAGGTAGAACTCATGGGGGTTCAAGTGGAAGTTTTTAAAGATAAAAAATATGGAGAATTCATTTCCATATTTTTTTCTTTGTTTAAATAAAATGCTAGAATTTGGATTGCATTGATAGAAAAATACAGGTATACTATAAAACGGAATAAGGTGGTGAGAATATGGACGGTAGTGATAGTCAGTATAGTGGACAAAGTGAATTAGTTCCCCCGAGTAAAAGAAAGACGCATGCCGTCTATATTTTCGTGCTTTTTTAAGGATGACTAATTTACCAATGTCTGTTATTAAGTGCTAATGTAATTGATAGAATGAAAGGCAGGTAACAGGACAATGGAAGAAATATTAGAAGAAAAAGAAGTAAAACAATATCGTGATTATGGAAGTGAAATTGTTGATATTGTACGAGGAAATTTGGCTCCAAAATTAATAAAAGAAAGATTGAAAGATTATCATGAAAATGATATTGCTTCTGCTTTAGAACTCTTAAAAAAAGAAGAACGTATTAAGTTGTATAGTGTATTGGATATTGATATGCTAACGGATATTTTAGAATATGCGGATGATCGTGATATTTATATGAATGAATTAAATGTGCGTAAGCAAATTCGTGTATTAGAGAGAATGGAAGTTACTTCAGCAGTAGAGTATTTGCGAGGATTAGATAAAAAAGAACGTTCTATTTTAATTGAATTGATGCAAGAAGGATCTAAAAAAGAGATTGCTTTGTCCATTTCTTTTGATGAAGATTAAATTGGAAGTAAGATG
>JARHZK010000247.1 GCA_029258245.1 Longicatena sp.
TGTGAAATAATAAGGATAAAAAGAGGAAGTAATTATGAAAGAATCGATGAAAAGTTACATTTTAAACTTCTTACTAATTATTGGATTAACGTTGATCGCCTTATGGTTTGCTTTAAAAGATCATTACCAGGAAGTTATAATGTTACTACGACAAATGAGTTTCATTTGGTTTATTATTATAATGTTATGGGGGATTATTTATGCATGTGTAGTAGGTTGCATTATTACAACGTTTGCGAGACGCAATAAAAAAAATTATACATATAGAGAAGGTATTGCGACAGGATTTGTAGGAATGTTTTTTAGTGGTATTACACCGAGTGCTACAGGTGGACAATTTGCACAAGCATATATATTAAAAAAGCAGGGGATAAAATATAGTGATGGTGCAAGTATTTTATGGGCTGATTTTATTGTATATCAAACGACAATGATGTTATATGTTACAGTGTTATTTTTTCTTCGGTCCAGCCATTTTATGAATTTGGTAGGTCCGTGGTTTTATGTAATCATTATTGGATATATTATAAATATTGTTGTGATTTTTGTTTTGTGGACAGTTGCACTATTTCCTAAAATTTACATGTGCTGTTCACAATGGTTAGTAAAATTATTAGGAAAGTTTTCTTTTCTTAAGAATAAGGAGAAACTACTGGATAGTTGGAATGTTCAAGTAGAATCTTTTGTAAAAGAAATAAAAACGTTAAAACATGAAAAAAGAATAATATTACAAGCTTTTTTATTGAATGTAATACGTATGAGTATTCAATTTGTATTGCCATTTTTTATAATGAAAGCAATGGGAATAAATGTTGGAATGAATCGTTTTGTTGATTGTTTAGCATTATCTAGTTTTGTATTAGTAGCGAATGCATTTATTCCAATCCCTGGAGCTAGTGGAGGAACCGAACTTGTATTTACTGCATTGTTTTTACCAGTTGTTAAGAATGCGGCTTTGGCAGGTGGTGTTATGATTTTATGGCGTTTTTCTACATATCATATGGTTATGCTTGTAGGAGCTGTTATATTTCTTATTTTAAAACGAAGATATGCAAAAGAAAAATGGTTGAAAGATGAAGAGGTAGATGTATGCGAATAGGTTTATTTACAGATACATATACACCAGATATTAACGGTGTTGTTTCTAGTATTGTTACTTTGCAAAAAGAACTTGAAAAGAATGGGCATGATGTATATGTTATAACAAATCATAAAGCAGCAAAAATGAAAAAAGAAGGAAATGTATTACGATTACCTGGCTTAGAGCTAAAATGGTTATATGGATATAAATTATCAACACCGTATCATTTTTCTGCAAAAGAAGAAATACGAAAAATGAATTTAGATGTTATTCATGTACATACAGAATTTGGGGTAGGGATGTTTGGTAGAATCGTTGCAAAATATTTGAATGTTCCAGTAGTTACAACATATCATACAATGTATGAAGACTATACTCATTATATTAATCGATTTGAATTAGAAGAAGTTGATCGAGTCTCTAAAAAAATGGTTTCTGCATTTTCAAGAATGATTTCAGATAGTGCACAAGCAGTTATTTCGCCTAGTCAGAAAACAAAAGAAACATTAGAAAAATATGGTGTAAAAACTCCTATATACATAATTCCGACGGGATTAAATTTTGAAAAATTTAATCGAGAAAATATTGATATGGATAAAGTAGCGCAGATACGTCAACAATATGGAATTCAAGAAAATGATCAGGTAGTCGTATTTGTAGGGCGTATTGCAAAAGAAAAGAGTATTGATATACCGATTGAAGGATTCCGTTATGTAAAAAATCCAAATGCAAAATTAATGATTGTTGGAGGAGGACCTCAATTATCAGAATTAAAAGACATGGTAAAAAAATATCAATTGGAAGATAAAGTTATTTTTACTGATAAAAAAACAAGAGATGAAGTACCACTATATTATGCATGTGCAGATTGTTTTGTTTCAGCATCATTAACGGAAACACAAGGTATGACATATATTGAATCATTGGCATGTGAATTACCTGTGTTTGCGCGTCCTGATGATGTTCTAGATGATTTAGTTGTTGAAAATGATAGTGGTTTTCTATTCGATACACCACAAGCATTTGCAAAAAAATTAGATTATTTTTTTACATTGCCAGCTGAGGAAAGAAAATCTTTTAGAAAACGTGCAAAAGAAAAAGTGGTAAAATATGATTCTAATGTGTTTTACTCAAAAGTAATATCTGTTTATTATCAAGCAATTAATGATTTTGAAGATGCTTATGAAGTTGTTCGCATTAAGATGTTAGATGACTATGTACGTATTTATGTTGAAAATGACAAAGATGATCAACCGTTACGTATTTTAATAAGTTTAGAAGATTATTTTACATATAAAATTCGTTTGCATGCAATGTTGGATCGATATACAGTTGCTGAATTTCAACATAAAGAAATATGTTTGGAAGCGTATCGTTCAGCAATTCGCAAATTACGTATTAAAGATTATACAAGAAAAGAAATGCAAACATACTTTGATCATATTTCTGGTTTAAGTGAAGAATGTGAAAATGCTTTATTAGATGAATTAGAAGAAAAAGGCTATATCAATGATTATCGATATGTTTGTGATAAAATAAATAGTATGCAATTCGCCCTTACAGGAAAAAATAAAATCCAAAGGCTAATGATACATAAAGGAGTAGATCCTGAAATAGTTGATAATGCTTTAGCAAATTATGATGATGGTGTGGAAATAGATAAAGCGAAACATATGGCTGAAAAATTGATGATTTCAGTTAAAGATAAATCTATTGTTATGAAGAAGCAAGCGATATTTAAAAAATTATTAATGCAGGGATTTGATTCTAATATTGCGAAAGAAAGTGTTGAAATGCTTGATTTTTCTAATGAAGATGAAAATGAAGCTTTAGAAAAAATAGTATTAAAAGCAAAGCGTAATTATGCAAGACGTTTTCAAGGAGAACAATTACGTTATAAGATTGTTACATATTGTGTACAAAAAGGTTTTAAACGTGAGGATGTAATAAATAAATTAGAAGAAATGGAGTGGAACAATGAATAAAACAATTTCACAACTTGAAGATGGATATCATGGAGATATTACAGTTTTATTACTTCAAGTCAATAAAGGGGTTACTGCAAAAGGAGCTCCTTATCTATCATTTCAATTCCAAGATAAAACTGGAAATATAGATGCTAAATATTGGAATGTGCCAGAAAATTTATTATTTGCATTTCAAGCAGGAAATGTTGTGAAGGCATCAGGGGATGTATTGTGTCATCAAAAACAGTTGCAATTTCGTATTAATCATTTAGAAATTTTAGAAGAGGGTTCTTATGACCTTTGGGATTTTGTAAAAATGGGTCCTATTGAAAAAAATGTATTATATGATGAAATTTATACGTATGTAAATCGTATCCAAAATCAAAAAATGAAAGAAATTACAAAGGCATTTTTAAAGCAATATGAAAATGAATTTTTTGTGTATCCTGCAGCAATGAAGAATCATCATGATTTTGTTAGTGGTCTTGCAACACATGTACTTGGAATGTTGCACATGGCTGATGCAATATGTAAACAATATTCATTATTAAATGAAGATTTAATGTTTGCAGGGGTAATTCTTCATGACATCGGAAAATTAATTGAGTTATCAGGTGCTGTTGTAACAGAATATACAACACAAGGAAAATTATTAGGGCATATTAGTATTATGCAAAGTATGATAGAAGAAAAAGCACATGAATTGCATATCGAAGGAGAAGAAGTAATCTTGCTTCGTCATATGGTTTTATCGCATCATGGAAAGTATGAATATGGTTCTCCTGTTTTACCAATGATTCCTGAGGCTGAAATGTTGTATTTTATTGATAATATCGATGCTCGTATGCAAACTTTAGATAAAGCAATGCAAGGAATAGAATCAGGAAGTTTTACTCCACGAATTTTTGCTTTGGAAAATCGTTCATTTTATAAACATAATTTACAAAATAAAAGTAAATAAGATTTGGAGTAAATGATGGTTAATATAAAGATAAATAAAAAATTGAATGGTCGTGGATATAATGGGTAAGAAATCAAAAATAGAGAAACGAATGAAAACAGAAAAACAGATGATGAAGTTACCTGTTTATGCAGGAATTATGTTTTCGGTTATTGAAATTATCATGGCTTTTTATGTGAATTCACAGGCTATTTTAATGGATAGTATTTATGACTTCGCGGAAGCAATTGTACTTGGAATCGTTGTGTTTTTAATTCCTCTATTTTATAAACCAGTTAGTGAGCGTAAGCCATTTGGATATGCGCAAGTAGAATCTTTATTAATTCTTGGCAAAGGACTATTGTTGATTGCTGTTACTATTGGTTTAATATTTTCAAACGTACAGATGATGATTCACGGTGGAAATCAAACAAATCATGAGTTGATTGGAAAATTTGAGTTTGTATTGGCAATTATATGTACGGTTGTGTTAATAATTTTAATACATATGAATAAAAATCAGAATTCTATTTTAGTTGATGCTGAAATTGTAGGATGGAAAATTGATGTTTTTAGTAGTATAGGCGTAGGAATTGCTTTTTTTATTAGTTCTTTATTAGAAGAGACAAGTTTGGCTTGGATTTCTCCTTATATTGATCAAATGATTGCAATTATTATTGCGTGTATTATGCTTCCTCAACCAATTCAAATGATTCGAGAATCGATAAAAAACATTGTATTATTTGCACCTGAAGATGAGATTGTCAAAGAAATAAAAAAATGTGCAAGCGAAGCATTTGATGATTATGCATATGAAATTACATTTTACGATATTATTCAAACAGGACGTAAATTGTGGATTGAATTATATGTTAAATCACCAAGCAATATGTTAAATGTAGCGCAACTTCAACACTTAAAATTTCGATCAGAAGAAGCACTAAGAGATAAATTTAAAGATGTGGATGTACAAATTACACCAGATTTAAAAGATGCATAACAAAACAAGGATAAAAAGATTCTTGTTTTTTTGTGTGAAATGGATATAATATTACATTTGATGGAGTGGATACTATGATAAAAAAACAATGGATTAAACTTAGTATTATAGTGTTATTTATTAGCTACGGTATACAAATTATATGGCAGAAAAGTCATGAAGTAAGTGAAATTCCTATTATAGGATATCATCATATTGTAGAAGATAAAGATAAAGAATTATATTATAAACAAAATATGTGGGTAAATTCTTTATCTTCTTTTGAAGAACAAATGAAGTTGCTACATGATAAGGGATATCATAGTGTAACACTTGATGATGTATATGAGTGGCGTATGGGAAGAAAAAAATTAGATGATAAAAGTATTGTGATTACATTTGATGATGGTTTTTATTCTTCTATAAAATATGCACAACCAGTATTAGAAAAATATGGATTTGAAGGAAGCGTATTTGTGATTGGCTCACAAATTGCTAAAAATCGAGTAAAATATAAGCCTAATATTAGACAACATGCATCTTTAGAAGATATGGAAAATGTACCTTGTATGAAATTCTATTCACATTCTTATGATCTGCATCATAAGAAAGGTGGATTCAAAGTAAATTTATTAAACGAAGAACAATTAATTAAAGATACAAAAAAAGAAGCATCTTATGTTTCAATTAAATATTATGCTTATCCTTATGGAAAATATAATGATTTAATTCAAAAAGTATTGAAAAATGAAGGTACTAAACTAGCATTTGGATTTAATGAAAATAGAAAAGCAAAGATTACTGATAATCCATATGCCTTACCAAGATTTAATGTGAATGCATATACGAAATTAGATGTATTTTATCAAATGATTTGTCAGTAGAGGAACGCAATGAAAAAAATTACATATTGTAAAGTAAGGAGGATTTTAAGTAGATGTCAAATGTTAAAATTCGTTATGGAAGAGCGTTAGGACAAAGAATTTTTATTAAGCATGGACGTAAAATTACTAAAAAACAAGCATATACGATAGAAAATTCATATTTACCTAGTATTGGATATCAAAATAAAAAGGAATGATATCCTTTTTATTTTGTATGATTTTTGCATTCTTGCATAAGATAGTATATAATTATAAAAATTAAATGGGAGTGATGGAAATGAAATCTATTAAACATATTATTTGGGATTGGAATGGAACTTTATTAAATGATTTAGATGTAAGCATGGAGGCACTAAATCAATTATTAAAAAGAGAACATTTGCCATTAGTAGAAGATAAAAACGAATATAAAAAATATTTTCAATTTCCAGTAAGTGAATATTATAAAAAAGTAGGATTTGACTTTAATAAAACACCTTTTTCAGAATTAGCAAAGCAATATATGGAATACTATCAACCACATTCATTGAATTGTTCCTTACATGATGGTGTAGAAATGACGTTGCAAAAAGCTAAAAAACAGGGATATCAACAATATTTAATAAGTGCAAGTGATTTTGATTTTTTAAAAGTACAATTAAGTAGATACGATATTTATAATTATTTTGGTGATATACGAGGATTGGATAATATTCATGCACATTCAAAAGCAAAATTAGCAAAAGAATTTGTAAAAGAAAATAAAATGAATCCCCAAGAAGTCGTATTTGTTGGAGATAGTGTACATGATAGTGAAGTAGCGAAGTATGCAGGTTGTAACTGTATATTAATTGCGAATGGTCATGAACATAAAGATAAATTAGTAAAAACTGGATGTAAAGTTGTAGATACGATTCAAGAATTCGCAAACCTATTATAAAAAATATGTCCTATTTGATATGTACCTAGAATCCTGGACACATAGATTTATGAATTAAGCTATACAAATGGATGTTTCCCTGTATTTAACAGGAGACATCCATTTTATTTTTGCTTGTATTCTTATAGGATTATAATTTATATATTTATCAACTGCTTTCGAGAATTCTTTGAATGATTTATAGCTTTCTCAAATCCATAATACATTTCATTTTTCATTCTTCTAAAGAATGTCTCTATGATGCAGTTATCATAACAGTTATCTTTGCGTGACATTGATTGGATAATTCCATGTTCGAACTTAATATTTTCGAAGCTAATGATACAATATTCCCTCATTTATATTTGCGTTAATAGTTGTAGACTTAATAGTGTCATCAACTGATACTTTTGAAACAAGTTCTAGCTTTTCTTCTGGTGGCCAATATTTATTTTGTGATTTGTGTCTTAAGGTTTACGCTTCCTGTGCCTCTAAAGTTTGGTCTATTTCTTGATATAATGAATAAAATCACTTCTTCTAATACCTTCGGGTATATCAGGTATAATTCTTTTACGATACATCTCAATATATTTCATTTTAAATTCATAATTATAATGCATTAAAAATTCCCTCCTTACTGGTTTGTCCAGTAAAGAGGGTACATATCATTTTGAACATGTTTTTATAAATGGTTTACAATAAAGTCTTTTATAAATCCAAAAAATTCACGAATATAAAAGTTAAAGGAAAGATCAAAATCACTTTTGGCTGGATAACGATAGCTGTTTATTCCTTGTGAATGTGCTAAATAATTTGCTCGAAACATATGGAAATCATTTGTAATAATGGAAACACTAGCTATATGATTTTGTTTCATGATTTTTTTTGAATATAAAAGATTTTCACGTGTATTTTTAGAACGATCTTCTATAAGAATACGATATTCTTCAATATCATGATCGATTAAATATTGTTTCATTGCTTTGGCTTCACTAATATGTTCGTTATTTCCTTTTCCGCCACTGACAATTAAATATGTATCTGGATATCTGTTGGCAAATTCAATTCCACATTCTAACCGGTAACGAAGTAATCTTGAAATAGAAGATCCGTTTAGTTGTGCACCAAGAATTAGTGCAGCTTCTCCATGATTATCATCTGTATGTGTTCCTTGATATAGGATACAAGTTTGAATAGATATAAAAGTTATCGTTGCAATGATTAGTATACCTTCAATAAAAATGCGAATTGATTTCTGAATATAAGATAAAATATGTCTTTTTTTCTTTTTTTCTATAAATCCAATAATTATTAGAATACAACCAAGAAATAAAAAGAATTCAGAAAAAACAATATAAAATGGACCATACGTAATACTTAAAATTAAAAAATATAATATACATAATAAACCAATTCCTATATAAACAATAGGAAGCCATGGATAATATTTCATTTTTCAGTCTCCTTCCAAAAATTGTGTAAAGTATAATAAGCAGCCATTGGGGAATTTATAACTTTGTAATGTTGATACTGTGTTGGTATGAGTTTTTTATAAAATGTGGTTGTAAATCGTTCGTCTATAAATACGATGACACCTTTATCATGAATAGAGCGAATGACTCTTCCAGCGGCTTGTAAAACTTTGTTCATACCAGGAAATTGATAGGCATAGGCATAGCCCATGTTGTTGATTTCATTGAAATGTTGTTTAATGATATCAGTTTGTGAAGAAATTTGAGGAAGACCAACTCCAATAATAATACTTCCTAGTAATCGTTCTCCTTTTAAATCAATACCTTCAGAAAACATTCCACCAAGTACACAGAAATATAGATGCAGTTTATTTGTTGTTTCAAATTGATGTAGATATGCTTGTTTTTCTTTTTCACTCATTAGGTTTTTTTGTATCGATATTTGGATGGAAGGATATTGATGTTTAAATTCCTGTGCTATTTGTTGCATATACGTATAACTAGGAGCAAATATGATGTAGTTACCAGCTTTTGCTAAAATAATAGAATGAATAAATTCTACAATGGATAATAAACTATTATTACGTTGATGATATTTTGTTGAAATTGCATTATTGATAATTACGGCTGTTTGAGAAGGTTTAAACGGACTTGGTAGAGATAAGCGTAAAGATGTTTGATCTCCACCTAACAATTCAATATAATATTCAATTGGGGATAGGGTAGCAGAAAAGAAAATGGTACTTCTCCCTTTTATTATCATATTTGATAATAAATGTCCAGGATTTAAACAAAACTGTTTTATAATGAAATTATGATCTTGTTTAAAAGTTAAGGTCATATAATTTTCATCATGTAAATCCGATATCTTTAAATAGGAATTGATATTGAAATATACATCTTTAATAGTTTCATCGTTAGCTTCATCGTGTTTACTTTGTAAATAAATAGAACATTGGTCATAAAAAGTTTCCAATTTGTCTAATAACTCATATAATGGATCTTTATAAGCGTGAAATGTTTCTTCATTCATATGATGCTCTATATCAGATAATGTTGTAGTTAAAGAATAGTAAGATTTTAATAAAAAGCCTTCATCTTTTGGTAAATAATGTTTTAATTTTAGAATTTCATCTTTTTCAATGCTTGCGCTATACATTTCCCTTCCACGATCAATTAAATTATGAGCTTCATCTACTAAAAAGGCATAATTTCCTTTTTCAGTAAAGAAACGTTTTAAATATACTCGTGGATCAAATACATAATTATAATCACA
>JARHZK010000065.1 GCA_029258245.1 Longicatena sp.
TGCATGATAAATATTACTATGAAGCAAGTCAAATGGCTTTAATTGATACTAATGTACGTAGAACTTTTGCTACTGGTATTGCTGGATTCTCTCATGTAGTTGACTCTTTATCAGCAATTAAATATTCGAAAGTTAAAACAATCCGTGATGAAAGTGGACTAGTTGTTGATTACGAAATCGAAGGAGATTTCCCTCGTTATGGTAATGATGATGACCGTGCTGATGATATCGCAGTTTGGTTATTAAAAACATTCATGGAAAAAATTGAAAAGCGTCATACATATCGTAACTCAGAACCAACTACTTCTATCTTAACAATTACTTCTAACGTAGTTTATGGTAAAGCTACTGGAGCGTTACCTGATGGAAGAAAAGCTGGAGAGCCATTATCACCAGGGGCTAACCCTGCATATGGTGCAGAACAAAATGGTTTATTAGCTTCATTAAACTCTGTAGCTAAATTACCATATGAATATGCATTAGACGGTATTTCAAATACGCAAACAATTAACCCTAATGCTTTAGGACACAATGAAGAAGAACGTGTTTCTAACTTGGTATCAGCATTAGATGGATACTTCGATAAAGGTGCTCATCACTTAAACGTAAACGTATTTGGTGTTGAAAAATTAAAAGATGCTATGGAACATCCAGAAAAAGAAGAATATGCAAACTTCACAATTCGTGTTTCAGGATATGCAGTTAAGTTCATTGACTTAACTCGTGAACAACAATTAGACGTTATTTCAAGAACTTGTCACGATCATTTATAAGATTTGAAGACTTATTAAGGTCTGTTTAGTCTTAGGACTGCAGACCTTTCTTTATTTTAAAAAGTAACTTATCGGTAAAAGTTTAGGAGGAAAATATGAGTAATGCAAAAGGAGCAATTCATTCTATTGAATCATTTGGTTCAGTAGATGGACCAGGTGTAAGATATATCATTTTTATGCAAGGATGTCGTATGCGTTGTCAATTTTGTCATAATGCAGATACATGGGCTATTCAAGATGCTACGGAATCAGCAGAAGACGTTTTAAAGAAAGCATTGCGTTATAAATCGTATTGGGGTAAAAAAGGTGGAATTACAGTTAGTGGTGGAGAACCCTTACTTCAAATTGATTTTTTAATTGAATTATTTAAATTAGCTAAGAAAAAAGGTGTTCATACAACAATTGATACTTGTGGTAATCCATTTACTAGAGAAGAACCTTTCTTTTCTAAATTCCAAGAACTAATGGAATATACAGATTTATTATTGGTTGATATTAAACAAATAAATCCAAAACGACATAAACTATTAACAGGATGGCAAAATGATAACATTATTGATATGATTCGTTATCTTGATGAAATCAAGAAGCCGATTTGGATTCGACATGTATTAGTACCACAACGTACAGCATTCGATGAAGACTTAATCAAGTTAGATGAATTTGTTAAATCATTGTCAAATGTGAAACGCTTTGAGGTATTACCATACCATACTCTTGGAGCTTATAAGTGGAAGGAATTAGATATGGATTATCCACTTGAAGGAATTGAGCCACCTACAGGCGAAGAAGTTCAACATGCAAATGAATTATTACATACAAGTGATTACCAAGGATATTTAGATTGATATAGTAGTGTTAAATCTTATAGCATAGTAATTTTGATTAATAATTAGATAACAAAGAAGGTTACTCCTTCTTTTTTATTACAATTAAGTTTTATGTTATAATTATAATTAGAAATAAAAAATATAGTTTATTATTTGCGCTAGAAGTTAAGGATAGTGGGAGATATATTATGGATAAAAAAGTTAAAGTACAATTATTAAAACAGGAAGAAAACCATGTTTATATTTTTTTTGAAGAAACCAAAAAGGATAAAATATGTAAGTATATGCATAGCTTGCCAAATACTATTCAGGAAAATTTGAAAGAATATAAAAGAAATTGCAATTATCGACGTGTTATTTATGTAGATAATCAATATGTAGGAGATATATGGTGCCATAGTTTATTTCAAACTAATAAATATGACGCATTGATTAGTTGCTGTGTGTTTAATGAAAAATATTGGAATAAAGGCATTGCAAGTAAATCTATGAATTTATTTTTAGAAGAAATAAAAGGTAAGTTATTTGTTCAAAAAGTTGGAGCATATTTATATGAAAACAATCTTGGTTCTATAAGAGTTTTAGAAAAGAATAATTTTAAAAGAGTTGATGAATTTTTTGAAAAGGATCAGAAAGCTTTTTTTTACCTAAAAGAATTATAATAAAAAATGATCAAGAATGCAAAAATCACAAAAATATTTAAAAAAATTTTGAATTTTTTGTTTTTTTTATTTAATTTATAAAAAATAAATGAGGTTTTATTGAATAAAAAAAGAATATATTAAAATTACTTGATTTAATAAAATTTTTTATATATAATTAATCCGTATTTTGTTCACATCTTATGTAAAAACATGGGAAATTATGTTATGAACTAGATATAGTAAGGAAAAGAGGATATTATGTTAGAGAGAGTATTTAAAATTAAGGAAAAGAATACAAGTGTCAAAACAGAAATTATTGCAGGTCTTACGACATTCTTAGCAATGGCTTATATTTTGGGATTGAATCCAATCATATTAGCTGATGCAGGCATGGATAAGGCATCTGTATTCTTAGCAACAGCCATTTCTGCCGGAATTGCGTCTATATTAATGGGTGTAATTGCGAATTATCCAGTAGCTTTAGCTGCAGGTATGGGAGTGAATGCACTATTTGCTTATACTGTTTGTGGACAAATGGGAATGAGTTGGCAAGCTGGTTTAGCTGCTGTATTTGTTTCTGGTATAATTTTTGTTGTGATTTCAGTTACAGGAATAAGAAAAGCCATTATTAATGCAATTCCAAAACAATTGAAGCTTGCAATTGGTGCAGGAATTGGATTCTTTATTGCTTTTGTTGGTTTAAAAAATGCTGGTATTGTTGCAGCAAGCCCTGCAACATTCGTTACATTGGGTAATTTATCGGATCCAACTGTTTTACTTGCGATTTTTGGAATATTAGTTACTATTGTATTAGTGGTAAAAAGAGTCCCTGCTGGGGTATTCGTTGGTATGGTAATTACAGCTATTATTGGAGTAATTTGTGGAACAATGGGGATGAAAGGAATGCCTACATTACCTAGTTCATTAGTTGAAACAAATTTCCATTTAGGGGCTGCAGGAGCATTTGCTTCAGGATTTGGTGAATTATTTTCGGATCCATTTAAAGCTTTTGTTGCTTTATTTTCATTCTTGTTTGTTGATTTCTTTGATACAGCTGGTACATTAGTTGCTATTGGTAATCGTATTGGAATTATTAATGAAGAAGGAGAATTAGAAAATGCAGAACGTGCATTACTTGCTGATGCTGTTGGAACTGTTGCTGGTGCTGCATTAGGTACTTCAACTGTTACATCATTTGTTGAATCTACTTCAGGTGTTGAAGTTGGTGGTAGAACTGGTTTAACAGCATGTACATCCGGTGTATTATTCTTCATTTCTATCTTATTTGCACCTATCATTTTATCAACCGTTACAAGTGCAGTAACTGCACCAGCGTTAGTTGTTGTTGGAATTATGATGGCTCAACAACTAAAAGGAATTGATTGGGATGATATAGTATATGCTGCTTCTGGATTTGTTACAGTAATTGCAATGATTTTAACTTATTCAATTTCTAATGGTATTGCATTTGGGTTTATTGCATATGCAATCGCAATGGTAGCAAATAAAAGAACAAAAGATATTCATCCAATTGTATGGGGATTAATTGTTATCTTTGTTGCTTACTTTGCTTTACCATATTTTATGTAGAAGATAATATTATTATAAAACTTGATAAGTAATAGCTATGTATTTTTGCATAGCTTTTTTTATGAATTCTCTTATTAAAATAGCATATTAGTTTTTTAATATTCATATATTGATATTGAATATAATGCGTATAAATCTTAATTTAAAAAGGTAAATTTAGGATAAAAATGGAAAGATTGGTAAATAAAAATAGAATTATTTCATGATGATGTAAAAAAATAATGAATTTTATGAAATCGCTTGCAAAATATAAAATATAAGTTACAATATAACTATAAAAAGAAGAAAGTGAAGAAGGGAGCGTGGGTCAAATGAATAGATTTAAAGAGGTAGATAAAGTGTTTTACAATGTTCCTACGTTCGCTAGGATTGTTTTAATTAGGTAAAATGGATGTAAAGTTAAAATGCTTTATGTCCGTTTTTTTATTCACTTGTGATTCTATAATAATTGATAAAAAATAAAGGAGGAATTTAAAATGGAACAAAAGTTCAATAAAGTGTTTTGGGATGCATGTGCAAGTGGTGATTTTGCAGCAGTATGTTCAGAAATAAAGAAAGGAGCAGATATTAATTATCAAAATGGAGATGGAAGAACTGCTTTAATGCGTGCAGCAAAACGAGATTATAAAGATATTGTGAGAGTGTTATTAGATCATGGTGCAGATGTAAATTTAGAAGATAATAAAGGAAAAACAGCAATTATGGGTGCTGCAAAAAAAGGAAATAAGACAATTTGTAAAAAATTAATTGAAGCAGGTGCAGATGTATCGAAAGCCGATGATCGTGGAAGAACTGCTTTAATGAGAGCAGCTTTTTTGGGACATGATCGTTGTGTTACTGTATTACTTGATGCTGGAGCAGATATTAATGCTCACGATGAAGTAGGAAGAACTGCATTGATGGAAGCTTGTGTTGCATTTAAAAAAGATGTCATTCATTTGTTAATTGAAAGAGGTGCAGATGTCAATACTTGCGATAATAATGGGTGTACAGCATTGATGAGAGCTGCTTATGGTGGTTATGTAAGTTTAGTTGAAGATTTAATTGCGAATGGTGCAGATAAAGATTTAATTGATAAAGAAGGACGTAAAGCTATTCATTACGTTAGAGATGATTGCTTGGCTCAATTAAAGCCTATATTGAAGTAGGAGGATTTAATTATGAGAGACTATTTATCAAGTGAAGTTCGTAATGTTGCGGTGTTAGGACATACAGGTGTTGGCAAAACAGCAGTATTGGAAAGTATGCTTTATTTTACAAAAGCAACTGATCGTTTTGGGGTAACAAGTGAAGGAAGTTCATTCATTGATTATGATTCAGAAGAAATAAAACGTGGATTAAGTGTATATGCAACCCTTGTTCCAATTGAATGGAAAGATTGTAAAATCAATTTTATTGATACACCAGGATATTTAGATTTCATTCGTGGTGCTGAAGCAGGAATTGCAGTAGGGGATAGTGCATTAATTGTTGTTGATGCAAAAGATGCTATACAATCTGGTACACAAAGAGCGTGGGAATCTGCTAAACAATATGGAATTCCAACAATTTTCTTTATTAATAAATTAGATGAAGAAAATACATCTTTTGATACTGCGTATAAAGCATTACGTGATACGTTTGGAAAAGCAATTATTCCATTTGAAGTTCCAATTGTTACAGATGGAAAAATTGTTGGTTCCGTAAATATATTGAGAAATAAAGCATGGTATTATGAAGGACCACATGCAAATTCTAATCAAGCACAGCAAGTACCGAATGATATGGAAGAAGTTGTGAATGAATATCGAAATCAAATTGCAGAAGCTATTGCAATGAGCGATGATGAATTAATGGAAAAATATTTTAGTGGTGAAGAATTTACGGAAGCTGAATTAACTAGAGGAGTTCGTTTGGGCGTTCGAAATGGAGAAATTCGCCCGGTATTTAGTGGTAGTGCTACACATACGATTGGGATTGAGCGATTGATGGATTTAATTGTAAAATATTTTCCTACTTATGGTGAACATGGAAGTGTTGTCGTTTCAGATGCAGAAACGAATGATTTGGTTGAACTTGAAACAAATGAAAAAGAGAGTTTTTGTGCACAAGTGTTTAAAACTATCGTAGATCCATTTGTAGGAAGAATATCCTATATTAAAGTATTGAGTGGAGTTTTAAATAGTGATTCTACAGTATATAATGCTACAAAAGATCAATTAGAAAAAATTAGTTCAATCTTCATTGTAAAAGGAAAACATCAAACTGCTGTTGGTAAATTATTTACAGGAGATATTGGTGCGGTTGTAAAATTACAATATACACAAACAAATGATACATTATGCGAAAGAGGAAAACATTATTTAGTTGATTCTATTCCATTTTCTAAGCCAATGTTAGGAATGGCAGTTTATCCAAAATCTAAAAATGATGAAGATAAGATGAGTAATGCGCTAGCCCGTATGATTGAAGAAGATCCAACGTTACGATTAGAAAATAATAAAGAAACAAATCAAATTATTTTGTATGGCGTAGGAGATCAGCATATTGAAGTGGTATTAAACAAATTGTTGGCAAAATATAAAGTAGAAGTTCGATTAGAAACTCCAAAAGTACCATATCGGGAGACAATTCGTAAAAAAGCTACAGGAGAAGGACGTCATAAAAAACAATCTGGAGGTCATGGTCAATTTGGACATGTATTTATTGATTATGAACCAAATCCGGATGAAGATGAAATGGTATTTGATGAAAAGGTATTTGGTGGTGCAGTTCCTCGTCAATACTTCCCAGCTGTTGAAGCAGGACTTCGAGAATGTATGCAACATGGTATATTAGCTGGATTTAAAGTAGTGAATGTAAAAGCAACTTTATTTGATGGTAAATATCATGATGTAGATTCTAGTGAAATGGCATTTAAACTTGCGGCAAGATTATCTTATAAAGATGGTATGGCAAAAGCAGAACCTATATTACTTGAACCAATTGTTGATATTAAAGTAAAAGTTCCAGATGAATTTACAGGTACAATTATTGGTGATTTCAATAAGCGTCGTGGATCTATTATGGGAATGGATATGGTTGATGGATATCAGGAAATATCTGCACAAGTTCCACTTGCAGAAGTTCAAAAATATCCAATTGATTTACGTGCGATGACGCAAGGACGTGGAGTATATACACAAGAATTTAATCGTTATGATCCAGTACCAGTAAGTATTGCTGAAAGAATTATAGCAAAACATGAACAGGAGGAAGATTAATTAAAAAAACGAGTAGAAATTTACTCGTTTTTTTAATAGATAAAGAGTATGATGTATAGTGAAGTTGAAATATGAAGACTGGAGGATATTATGAGAGAGATAAAAATTACAGATATTAAGGGAATACAAGTTGGACAAGCAGAAAATGTGGAAGCAGGAACAGGTTGTACAGTTATTCTTTGCAAAGAAGGTGCTGTTGCAGGAGTTGATGTGAGAGGAGGAGGTCCAGCTACAAGAGAAACAGATTTATTGAATCCAATCAATATGGTTGAAAAGATACATGCTGTTATGTTAAGTGGAGGAAGTGCCTATGGACTTGATGCTGCAAGTGGTGCAATGCAATATTTAGAAGAGCATGATTGTGGATTTGATATGAAAGTTTGTAAAGTTCCTATTGTATGTGGTGCAAGTCTGTTTGATTTGACACTTGGAAATCCCAAAGTGCGTCCGGATAAAAAAATGGGATATCAGGCTTGTGTAAACAGTGAAATGAATGAATTTATCCAAGGAAATCATGGTGCAGGAACTGGTGCTAGTGTAGGAAAACTATTGGGGTTTGATATGGCAATGAAAAGCGGGATAGGTACTTATGGTGTACAAGTGGGAGATTTACAAGTTGCGTGCGTTTGCGCAGTTAACGCCTGTGGAAATGTTGTAGATTATAAAACAAATAAACCTTTAGCAGGAGTATATAATCCCAAATTAAATAAATTAATTTCTTATGAGGATTTATTATTGAAAATGAGTGAATTGCGTAAATTGCAAGATGGTAATACAACCATTGCCTGCGTAGTAACAAATGCTAAATTAAATAAAGCACAATGTACGAAAATTGCAGGGATAGCTCATAATGGCTATGCAAGAGCAATTCATCCTGTTCATACAATGAGTGATGGAGATACCATTTTTGTATTGAGTACAAATGAAGTGGATGTTATGCCGGATGAAGTAGGTATACTTGCAACAGAAGTTATTGCAACTGCAATTAAAAATGCAGTAGTATATGCAGAAAGTGCATATGGTTTAAAAGCATATAAAGATTTATAAATAAGTTTTATTATTTGTTAATAATTGGTAATGATATTGTGTTTTAATAGAATTCTGTTTATAATGAATTTGTTATTTGTTGAAAGAAGATGTTTTATGGTGATCAAAAAGACATCAATAAAATGGGGCAACAACAAATACATTCATAGAAACACTCGTATCCTAGAAGGAACGAAAGTAGGAGGAATATATGAAAAATAATAAAACACAGTATTTAGCATTTATGGCTTTATTTTTAGCAATTGAGATTGTCCTTGTAATAACACCATTAGGTTATATTCAATTAGGACTAATTAGTGCTACTATAATGCACATTCCAGTTATTATTGCTGGAATATCACTTGGAAGAAAAGCAGGTGCAGAACTTGGTTTTGTGTTTGGTCTGACGAGTATGTTGAATGCAACCTTTCGTCCAGGTCCAACATCGTTTATTTTCTCACCATTTATTACAGTGGCAGGAGTTAGTGGCAATTGGACAAGTTTAATTATTGCCTTTGTTCCACGGATTTTGACTGGTTATTTAGCTGGATTAATTTATCAACAATTACAAAAAAGAAACGTTAATGATAATATTTGTGTCATTGTTGCAGCATTGGTAGGAACATTAACAAATACAATATTTGTGTTGAGTGGAATTTATTTATTCTTTGGTCCACAATATGCACAAATAATGAATATTGCATATCAAGCGTTGATTGGTGTTATTTTTACAATTGTTGCAACGAATGGAATTGGGGAAGCAATTTTGGCTGTAGTATCAAGTTTGTTAATATGTAAAGCCATAGCTCCAATTACAAAAAAAATATATAAATGATGTATAGAAGAACTCTTTGTCCCGAGTTCTTTTTTTATTTTTAAGAATATTTAAATATTCTTAAAAATAAAATATGGTAAAATAGAATAGGTGATTTATTTATGAAAGATTTTTTTACATATTTTACGGATATAAAATATATGGAATATCCTTTTGAAACATTTTCTGTTAGTCATATATGTATTTTGCTGTTTACATTTTTTATTATTTATAGGATTTATAGATACTATATACAATTATCTCAAAAAAGACAATTGAAATTTCAAAAACAAATGGCTATTTATTTTTTAATAGAGGAAATAATATATTCAAGTTGGTTATTATGGAAATGTCACGATCAAGTTATTATACAATTATTACCATTAGAACTATGTAGTATTTGTGTATATATGAATGTCGTAAGTGCATTAACACAGAAGAAAACATTTTGTTTTTTTAGTGCAGTCATAGGAATGATTGCAGGGAGTGTTGCAATGATTTATCCTGCTAATATTTCAGGATTATATCCAATTGTATCTTATCGAACAATTAATTTTTATATGCTTCATGGATCGTTTATATTATTTTCACTAATGCAATTGAAAGATGAAAAATTACTACAGGGATGCTATATGAAAAGAAATTATATTATTTTATGTAGTTTGTTTACGGTTGCATTTGTAGTGAATTTGATGTTAGATACGCAATATATGTTTATAGGAATTCCATCTAAAATCGGTATAATCGCAAGTATTTATCAAGTTACGGGTGTAATTTTATTTCTTCCTGTGCTTTATATAGTATTATTTGTTATTCAATATTTTATGTATGGATTATTGAAATATGCTTATTATGTGAAAAAAACAAGATTTATAGAGGAAAAATAGAGGTATATTATGAAAAAATATAAAGGAATACAATTCCCCAATACAGTAGAAATTATACATCATATGCGAAATGATCAAAAAAAATATAAACGTGCGATTCATCAAGAAAATATGAATGATATTATTAAATTTGCTTTATTAATTAGTGGTGTTTCGTCGAATCGAAAAGCACCTGGAATTGTAAAACCAATGGGGTTTGAAACGTTATATCGGTGCAATAAAGAAGATGCAAAGAAATTAAAAGAACATTTAAAAGTAACGTATAATATTGTAGATGCAGATACTTTTTATCAGTGTTGTAAAGAATTATATTCATCAAATCATGAGTATTTACAATTTTTACAAATTTGGAAAGGGAATGTACAACTTGATACTAGCAATATGCCAGTAAACATAAAAAGACTATTTAAAAATTGTTGTGCTTATGCAAAATTATTTTATCCGATTGTAAAAGAAAGTGGATTTTATGCGTGGGATGCAAATGAAATTATCGGATTATGTAGAAAAGCGTATGCATGTGGGATACTAAATGAGAATGAGGTACAAAGTTGTTGTTTACCGATTGCAAAAACGATTTCTAAATTATTTCATAATTGGTATGAATTTTCAATAAGTTGTATTTGTGGTGCTTTATACTTTAATTATCGAAACAGTGGTAGTGAAAAGAATGTATATGAGGTTTATCAGTTATATTCTTCTATATTTGATTCGTTTTTTTGTCAGAATGGTATTTACCATATCAATGGGTGGTATTTTGAGGAAGAAAAGAAATTTTTATTATCAAAAAATGAAATTAAGCAGTTATTAGATGATTGGGATGGCGCTGATGGATGTATTGCAACAAATAGAATTTTGATTGACGGGTGTAAAGTTGGATATATGTATCGTGAAGAAACAAATCAAGAATGGGATAGCGGATGGCGATTTTTGGCTGGGGATGAAACAAATGAGTATTTGAATAATCCACAAAATTCAGGAATATATAAATTGAACACAATATGTAATTATGATTACGATATTATGCCCTTTTTGAATGATGAAGAAGGTTGTGTATATGCAAGAAAAGAAGATGATTTATTTCATAAAATATAGATGCTAGGAGTGTTTGCTATGATTAAGGTATCACATTTAACAATTCAAGAAAAAGAGAGGTATTTACTTTCTAATGTTTCTTTTGTGTTATCTGATATAGGATTATGTAATATTAGTGTCTATGAAAAAGATGCAGAAAAGAAAATAGCATATGTTTTAGCAGGGCTCTTACGAGCCAAAGATGGATATATTCAATGTGATGATTATATAGTAGATACGGCCGATAAACAATTATTATATCGGAAGCAGTATGTAGCAAACATGTTTGATGAATTTATTTTTTTTCCAGATGTCAGTATAAAAGATAATATAGTTTTACAGTATACATATTCAGATACTGAAAT
>JARHZK010000074.1 GCA_029258245.1 Longicatena sp.
TTATATTTCATATTGATTTAAATGCTTTTTTTGCAAGTGCTGAATTATTAAAAAACGCAGCATTAGAAGGACAACCAGTGGCAGTTGCTGGATTGCATAGACGTAGTGTTGTTTCAACAGCGAATTATGAAGCAAGAAAAGAAGGTGTACATAGTGCAATGCCATTGATGATGGCATTAGAAAAGTGTCCCAACTTAGTCGTTGTACAGGGAGATTACGAATGGTATAAAGAGTTAAGCCATCGTTTTTTTAAGTATGTTAAAACATATACTTCTTGTGTAGAACCAGCAAGTATTGATGAGTGTTATATGGATGTTACAGAAATCATTAAACAATATAAACGTCCTTTAGATCTTGCATGGAACATTCAAAAAGGGGTATACGATACTCTGCATTTACCATGTAGTATTGGAGTAGGACCAAATAAGTTTTTAGCGAAAATGGCAAGTGATATGAGAAAACCAATGGGTATTACAGTTCTTAGAAAACATGAAATATCTGCAAAGCTTTGGCCATTACCGATTGCAGATATGTGGGGTATTGGGAAGAAAAGTGTCCCAATATTAGAAAAAAATGGAATTTGTACCATTGGGGATTTAGCAAATACAAAAAATGAATCGAAAATTATAACTTTATTAGGGAAACAAGGGTATTTAGCCATTCAGCATGCAAGAGGGAATGGAAATAATAAACTTTCTTATAATACTAGTGTTCAATCGATATCACAATCTACTACATTAGATAATAATGCGACAGAATATGATGAAGTAAAAGCGGTATTCAAACGATTAGCACATACATTAAGTGCAAGGGCGAAACAAAATAATTTAAAAGGTTCTTTAATTTCTATTTCGATTCGTTATTATGATTTTACAAATGTAGTAAGACAACAATCTATTCAAGGGTATACAAATGATGAAAAAATACTATTGGAAACTGCTTTGTTATTGTTTGATCAAAATCAAAGTGAAAAAGAGATTCGTCATTTAGGAATTGGACTTGGCTCTTTATATACAGAAGGAGAAAGTGTTCTACAGATGAATATGTTTAAAGAACCGTTAGATACAGATACAAGCATTCATCATGTCATAGATGAATTAAACAAACAAATTCCTGGAGCACATTTGATGAGTGCATCACAATTAGTAAAAAAAACAACAAAATATGGCGAATGAAAGAAGGAAAAGCCCTTCTTTTTTTTCATATAGTATATTGAGGTGACTATATGAAAAAGAAATACCAAGGTTTTTTTAATAAATATCGGCACGTTTATGTATACATAAGTATTTTGATGGCGGTTGGTTTTTGCGTAGGAATCGTTGCATCTAAATTTATTAATATACAAGATATTGATGCGCTCAGTACTTATTTAACAAGTGTTGATGGTTCTATGGAAAAATACGATTATTTTATATCTCAATTTTTTATGGGAATTGTATTTGTGATTGTGGTATTTGTATTAGGTACTAGTATCATGGGAATTCCATTTATTAGTTTTGTTGTGTTTTCAAAAGGATTACAAATAGGATTTTCAAGCGCCTTATTTATATGTACATATCATATGAAGGGAATTGTTGGTATTTTATTAACTTTATTTCCACAAGTATTATTTGATGTTTTAACAACATATTTGATTTCAGCAAGTGCAATACAATTATCAATGTATATTGTATATAGTTGTAGTAGTAGAGAACAATTGAGTTTTAAAAAATTATTAAACTCAGTCCTAAATGATATATTAATCTGTTTCATATTTGTGTTTATTAGTTCTTATTTAAAATCAACCTTAGTGATTGAATTTATAAAACTTTTTAATTTATTGAAATAACTCGGAATCATATTCATGATATGACAATATTGTGAATATGATTTTTTTAGTATTATTTCTATTGATTTAAATATAAAAATTTTATTTTTAATAAATTATTATGTATAATACTTAAGGGATGTGAAATTAATGGATAAAAATTATACGTATGATTATATACACGATACAGATGTTTATGTGTATCAAAGAAGAGATATGTTTCGAATTAATACAGATACAAGTTTGCTTGCTAATTTTATGAAAGTAAATGAAGGAGATAAGGTATTAGACATTGGAACGAATAACGGAGCACTGTTAGCAGCAGCTGCAAGATTTCATCCAAGGTATATGTATGGGATTGAAATACAACAAGAGGCATGTGAATTAGCAATCCTTAATTTAAAAGGATGTGACATTCCTTTTGAAATTATAAATGAAGATGTAAAAAAGGTAATGATGCCAAAGGTAGATGTGGTAGTATGCAATCCACCATATTTTAAAGTAAAAGAAAATTCACATGTAAATGAAAAAGAAAGTTTAAAAATAGCAAGGCATGAATGTTTTTTACCATTTGATGATTTATGTCAAAAAGTAGCGGAATCATTACAAGAAAAAGGTAGATTTTATTTTGTTCATCGAGCAGATCGTATTGCTGAATTGATTTGTATATTGCATAAAAACAGATTATTTGTAAAAACAATTCAATTTATATATGATAAAAATAAAGAAGAAGCAATCGGAGTTTTAATTGAAACAATAAAAGATGGAGGTATGCATACACACGTACTTCCAAATATATACAATAATAGATGAATAATGAAAATTATTGAAATATGTATACTTTTTGTTGTTTTTTTATGTAAAATTATACATTTTTTACAAAATGTGATAAAATGTGTAAGATTAAAGGGGTGTTTTTATGCTAGATACAATTTTTAATAGTAATTTATATAAAAAACATAGAGAAATGTTATTGTGCATTTTTGATTTAATTACGGTTATTATTTCGTTTATATTAGCGTATATTATTCAAAAAGAATTCAGATTTTCAGCAATTATGAATTTAAATATTAAAAATGCAGTATTTATGATTGTTGGTATATTAATTATTTATACCATATCATTCATGCTTTTTAAAATACATAAAAGTTTGTGGAAGTATGTTGGCCCAGTAGAATCATTACGAATTGGTTTATCGGTAACTATGTCCACTTTATTTTTGACTGCTTTTATTTTATTAGTTGGCTTTAATAGAGAATACATCAGTATCGTTATAACAGCGGGAGTGTTAACATTATTGTTGATGTTTAATAATCGATTATTTTATCGATTATATAGAAGAGTAAAAATGAAAAATCAAAATGAACCAAGAAATGCTATCATTATTGGTGCAGGAGATGCAGGTTATGTATTAGTAAAAGAACTTAATCAAAATAATGATTTTAATGTTCGTATAGTAGGGTTCATTGATGATAAAAGAGTACATAATGAAATTTCAGGATATCGGGTAATAGGGGATACTTATGATATTCCAGAAATTGTACAAAAGTATGATGTGGAAGTTGCATTTATTGCGATACCAAGTGCAACAAAAGAAGATTTACGAAGAATTTATGATATTTGTCAATCCGTTAAATTAGATACGAAAATCATGAAAGAAAGTAACGATTTATTAGCAGATGAATTAGAAGAGAAGAAACGATATCCGGTTGAAAATATTAGTATTGAAGATTTATTAGGTCGTGGAGAAATTCATCTTGATCAAAATGAATTAAAGCAGTATTTGACAGGAAAAGTAATTGCAGTGACTGGTGCTGGTGGATCCATTGGTTCTGAATTGTGTCGCCAAATTGCAAAGTTTAAACCATATAAATTAATCATGATTGATGTGAATGAAAATTCATTATATATGTTAGAACAAGAATTTAATAGAAATCGTACGCATAGTACTCTTGATAAAGATATAGAAATTATTTCATTGATTGCTTCTATTCGTGAATATAAAGCAATTCATGAAATATTTGAAAAATATCAGCCAGACGTTGTGTTCCATGCGGCTGCTCATAAACATGTACCTTTAATGGAAACACGTCCAATGGAAGCAATTAAAAATAATGTCTTTGGTACAAACAATGTAATTCGAGCTTGTATTAAAAATGAAGTGAAACGTTTTATTATGATTAGTACAGACAAAGCAGTAAACCCAACAAATGTAATGGGTGCTACAAA
>JARHZK010000138.1 GCA_029258245.1 Longicatena sp.
AATCTGCCGAAAACTCTTTTGCCAGTTAAACTGCATAAAAACTGCATTAAGAAATAAGGATATTTGCAGTGATGTCAATATTTACAGGACTTTTTATAAGTTTTAAACACCATTAAAATTAAATGCATCTTATTTATAAAAAAACCGCGTATAATTACACGGCTTTTCCTTCAAATATAGGAATTAAATATTTCCAAACTTCTTCCATTCCTGTTCTATTTTCAGCAGAAAATGGAAACAAAGGTTCATTATCTTTTAAATCTAATTCTCTTCGAATCATTTTTAATTGATTCTTTAATTTTGTAGAAGGTAATTTATCTATTTTAGTAGCAACAATAGCAACTGGTATTTCATAATATCTAGCAAAATCCAACATTGTATAATCATCATCTGTTGGTTTATGTCGTGAATCAACTAAAATAACTACACCTTTTTTTTGTTTTCTTTCAGAAAAATAATCTTCCATCATCTGTCCAAACAATAATAATTGCTTTTTTGAAATATTCGCATATCCATATCCAGGTACATCAACAAACATATATTTATCATCAAGATTAAAAAAATTTAATAATCTTGTTTTCCCAGGTGTATTACCTACATATGCTAACTTTTTTCTATTACACATTGCATTGATAAAACTACTTTTACCAACATTACTACGACCAGCTAATACTATTTCAGGTAATTTTGTGTCTGGCCAAGATTTTTTATCAGGTGCAGATACAACTAATTCCGCCTTATTAAATGTAATCATATTACTTCACCAAAGCAACATCTAATACTTGAGAAACTTTTTCAACTGGAATGAAAGTTACACTATCTTTCACTGTTTGAGGTACATCATCTAAATCTTTAACGTTTGCTTTAGGAATTACTATTGTTGTAATTCCGCAACGATGCGCAGCCATAGATTTTTCTTTTAAACCACCGATTGGTAAAACATGACCTCTCAACGTTACTTCACCTGTCATTGCCAAATCAGATTTTACTGGAATATTCGTAAAGCTTGATACTAATGCTGTTGTCAGTGTGACACCAGCACTTGGTCCATCTTTAGGAACTGCTCCTTCTGGAACATGAATATGAACATCATTATTTTCAAAAAATTCAGGTTTGATTTTATATTTTTTTGCATTTGCACGAATATAGTCATAAGCAATTGTAGCAGATTCTTTCATAACATCTCCTAATTGCCCTGTAATAACTAATTTTCCTTTTCCTTCGAAATGATTAACTTCAATTTGTAATACATCTCCACCAAAAGAAGTATAAGCTAAACCAGTAACTGTTCCAATTTGATCTTTCTTTTCACGTTTTCCATATTCAACTTTTTCATTTCCCAACCATTCATGAATCAATTTTTTCGTTACTTTAATAGAACGTTTATTATCTTTTAATATAGCTAAAACACTTTTTCGACAAATTGTCGCAATCGTGCGTTCTAATTGACGAACTCCACTTTCTCTTGTGTAATATTGGATAATATATTTTATCATATCATCATCAATTTTTAATTGAGTTGGCTTCAATCCATTTTCTTCAAGTTGTTTACGAATCAAATGACGTTTTGCAATTTCTATTTTTTCCAATTCAGTATAAGATGATAACTCGATAATTTCTAAGCGATCTCTTAGAGCATTTGGAATATTTTCAAGATAATTTGCTGTTGCAATAAATAACACTTTACTTAAATCATATGGTTCTTCAATGTAGTGATCAGAGAATACTTGATTCTGCTCAGGATCTAATACTTCAAGCATTGCACTTGCAGGATCTCCTTTATAATCACTTGCCATCTTATCGATTTCATCAATTAAGAACACAGGATTTACTGTACCTGCTTTTTTCATTGCTTGAATAAAACGCCCTGGCATACTTCCTAAATATGTTCTACGATGTCCACGAATTTCCGATTCATCTTTCACACCACCTAATGAAATTTTAACAAATTTACGATCAAGCGCCCTTGCAACAGATTTTGCAAGTGATGTTTTACCAACTCCTGGAGGACCAACCAAACAAATGATTGGAGCTTTTAATGAATTTGTCATCTGTTTTACCGCTAAATATTCTAGAATTCTTTCTTTAATTTTTTTCAATCCATAATGGTCCGCATCTAAAATATCGCTAGCAGCTTGCAAATCATCATTATCCTTACTTTCTTGCCACCAAGGTAAATTCATCATCCAATCAATATATGTCTTTATTACCCCTGACTCCCCAGCAGCAGCCGGAAGCATTTCATAGCGACTTAATTCTTCTTTTACTTTCGCTTTTACATAATTTGGGTATGGATTTTCTTCTAATCGTCGACGTATTTCATCTGCATCATTATCAGCATCAGGGACATCTCCAAGTTCTTCTTTAATAGCACGCATTTTTTCGCGAAGATAAAATTCTTTTTGATTTTCTTCAATACGTGTTTTTACTTTTTCATTAATTTTATTTTCAATTTTCGATAATTGTTTTTCATTTTCAATTTCTTTTAAAATTAAAATCAAACGATCGTTTACACCAAATGTCTCTAATAATTCTTGACGTTTTTCTAGTGATAATGGGAATAGTTGAGAAATCTGATCCGCTAATTCAACTGCACTTATTCCTTTTGCTAATTCTTGAATCATCTCTTTTGGAATTGATTGTGAAATTGAATCAATTTCTTCAAATTGTTTAGCTATTTTTCTTACTAATGCAACTTCTTCCATTTCATCTTGTTGGATATCCGGAACAATAGTAGCACCTGCACTCATAATGTTTTCATCATCCATGATTGTTTCAATTTTCACACGTTCTATTCCTTTGAATTTAACTCTTAAATATCCATCCATTTTACGAATATGACGAATTTGACATAATGTACCCACAGAATATAAATCTTCCTTTTTAGGGGCATCAACATTTAAATCTTTTTGGGCTACTAAAATTACCTGACTCTCCGTATTTTTCTGAGCTTCTTCCACTGCATGTACAGATTTTTCTCTTCCTACATCGATAATAACATCTTGATTTGGAAATACAACGACTCCACGTGTACAAACTAATGGTAATTGTACATTTATACTTGTATCGACTTCATTCATTTGTATACACTCCTTTCATAAGACAAAAAAGACGCGGATGCGTCTTTTGTAGCATTACTTACCAGCAGTTTCTTTAATGATTTCTAATGCTTTACGATTACGTAAATCATAAGAAATAGCTTCACCACTAATTAACTGTTTTACCTGTTCTAATGGCATATTGTAAGTTGTTGCCACATTTTCTAATTCTTTATTAATATCTTCCTCAGCAATTTCAATATTTTCTGCTTTTGCAATAGCTTCAAGAACTAAACGAACTTTAACTCTATTCAATGCATCTTTGCCAACTTCTTCACGAATCATTTCATCAGTTTGTCCTGTAATTTGTTTGAATTGTTCAACACTAAATCCTTGAGAAGTTAAGCGTTGCTCAAATTCTCTTACTAATGAATCTGTTTCATCATCAATCATCACTTGTGGAATTTCAACTTCGCTAGCATCACAAATTGCAGTTAATAAGGCATCTTCAAATTTATCTTCAGCAGCTTTTGTTTTGCTTGTTTCTAAGTTTTTACGTGCATATTCTTTGTATGCATCCACTGTTTCAACATCTTTAATTTTAGCTTGTTTTACCAATTCATCATTTAAGTCAGGTAACACCTTTTCTTTAATGTCATGAACTGTTACTTTGAATACTGCAGGTTGTCCTGCTAATTCTTTTTCTTGATAGTCTTCTGGGAATGTAACATTAACCTCTTTTGTTTCTTCACTTGACATTCCTAATAATTGTTCTTCAAAACCAGGAATAAATGATCCACTACCAATTACTAATGGATACGCCTCAGCTTTTCCACCTTCAAATGGAACACCATCTTTAAATCCTTCAAAATCAATTACAGCAGTATCTCCATTTTCAACTTTTCCATTTTCTTTTAATACTAAGTCAGCAAAACGTCCTTGTAATGATGTTAATTCAGCTTCTACATCTTCATCAGTTACAGTATCGTCCTCTTTTTTAATATCTAAATTTTTATATGCTCCTAATTTAACTTCAGGTTTAACTGTAATATTAAATTTTAATACTGCTTTTTCTTCATCAATACTTTCAATATCTAAATTTGGAGTTGATACAGCAAAAATATCATGTTCTTTAACACCAGCCATTAATGCATCTGAAGCTACTTCATCGATAGCTTCAGCTAAAATAGCTTGTGTTCCAATTTGCTTTTTAATTAATGCTACTGGAGCATGTCCTTTACGGAAACCTGGAAGATTAACTTTTTTTACTAATTTATTTAAAGCTTTTTTCTGAGCTTTTTTCCAAGCTTCACCTTCGATAATTGTTTTTAATTCACCAGTTGATTTTTCTTTTAGTTCCCATGTTGAACTCATTGTTCATACCTCCTAATATACCAAATTACATTCTACATGTTAAAATTCATGTCTACTTAATAATAATTCATAACCACTATTTTGTGCAAGTCCTTTTTCTTCAAGAAATTGATAAAATGCATTCATTTCTTCATGTGCGGCAAAAACATAACGAACAACACCTAATGCCATTCCTAAAGCATCTTCTTCTCCGATGTTATATGGCAATCGAAGATAAGCTTCTTTCACCAAAGTTTCAACGCACATCATAGTAAATGTTGGATTTTCATTTTCAAACCAATCTTTAAGATATTTAACCGCTTGAACCGCTCCATCGCTCTCCATTGGTGCTTCAATAAAGCAAGGAGCAAATGTAATCACGCAACCATCCATTTCTATTGTAAATTCTTCACTTACATTTTGATCCATCAACGCCTCAATGATATAAGAACGAATCAAGTAATGTGGATTGTTTTTCAAATACATGCGAATTGCATTAAAATGATTACGAATATTACTTTTTCTTAATTGTTCAATCGCAAGAAACTGTTCTT
>JARHZK010000146.1 GCA_029258245.1 Longicatena sp.
TTGCATCTATTAATCAAAATAAAAATATAGACTTATACATGATAACTTCCTCATTAAATATTCCAAAACAAAATGATTCATCATCTTGCATATCTCTTGATTCCTATATTTCATCAACTACTTTTGATCAACTAAAAGAAATATTAAATCAATACTATAAAATTAAAGTCAATAAATATGTATATTTACAGATGAATCAAATTCAAAAAAATTTCCATGAACCGTATACACAAAAAACATTGCAAAATATCCATAATTTAACATCCTATTTCCAATCAATAAAAAACAAATTAACATTATCTACATTATTACATATTCATAATTATCTTCAATCGAATATCAAAATAAATGAACTATGTACTTTATTTAAAACATATTATAACACTCCCTTACATATAACTTATCATTATCCAAATTATATACCAATAAACAATTCTACAAGTTATCCATTAGACTACACATTTAGTTAATAAAATAAAAAAAGCAAAATTAGGTATTGCTTTTTTTATTTTTTGTATTATAATAATAAGGCACCAAGCAAAAAATGGTTCCATAGCCAAGTGGTAAGGCAATAGACTGCAACTCTGTGATCATCGGTTCAAATCCGATTGGAACCTCCATTTTGTTGGGGGAGTGGCGAAATAGGCAGACGCAACGGACTTAAAATCCGTTGGGAATTATACTCCCGTGCGGGTTCAAGTCCCGCCTTCCCCACCATTCTAAAATTAACCTTCATTTTGAAGGTTTTTTATTTTAATTCTTAGTATAGATCTAATATAATATATAAACTTTGTAAACTAAAATAAAAAATAAAATTTTAACAAAATATAAAAAACAGTTGCATTTCTCAGCAACTTATGATAATATATACACGTTCCTTATGAGTATCAAATATAAATATTTGGGGGAGTGGCGAAATAGGCAGACGCAACGGACTTAAAATCCGTTGGGAATTATACTCCCGTGCGGGTTCAAGTCCCGCCTTCCCCACCATTCTAAAATTAACCTTCATTTTGAAGGTTTTTTTATTTTATAAAATAATTATTATACTGTAATTATATATAATATATTGCAGATCAATATAAAAAGTGCTAGAATTCAATTGGTTGAATATTCAACCAATTGAGGTGATAATATGGATTTAAATAATTATCTATTAATGAATATTTCTATTTTATATCGATGTGGTCAAAAATTTTATGATAAACGACTTCAAAACTACCATATTACTGGAGGTCAATTACCTTTTCTCATTTTAATATATGAAAATGATGGAATTAGTATGCAAGAACTAGCTAATATTGGTTGTTTCGATAAAGGAACAGTTACCAAATGTATTACAAAATTAGAAGAAGCCGGCTATGTTTACTCAGCTATAAGCAATCTCGATAAACGTGTTCGATTGCTTTATACAAGTGATCAAACTAAAGATATCATATCTGATCTATACTTAATTCGTAGAGAATGGTGGGAAAAATTAACTCATGAAATAAGCGATACTGACCGTCAAAAACTTGCACTTTTATTAGAAAAATTAACAAAAGAAGCGATTCAATATAATCTTTTGGAAAGTGAAGACGGTATTAAATTATTTGGTTTACAAAAATTAACTTTGTTAGATTATCCACACAAAATGGCTAGTACAATTTTCACAGGTGGTTGTAATATGCGCTGTCCATTTTGTCATAATAAAGATTTAGTTTTCTTAAACGAAAACACTGCTCAAATTTCTACCGAATACATTTTATCATTTCTTGAAAAAAGAAAAAATATTTTAGAAGGCGTCTGTATCTCTGGAGGGGAACCATTATTAAACAAATCAATCGAATCTCTTTTAAAAGATATCAAAAATCTTGGTTATTCCATCAAATTAGATACCAATGGAAGTTTTCCAAACAGATTGAAAGAACTCGTTGATAAAGGTTTAATCGATTATGTAGCAATGGATATCAAAAACTGCCTAGACAAGTACCCTCAAACGGTTGGAATCAAGGATTTTAATGTTTCCCCTATCCTGCAAACTGCTTCTTACTTAATGGAAAATCATATCCCTTATGAATTTCGAACAACTGTTGTTAAAGAATTTCATGAACTTGATGATTTTATAAAAATAGGAAAATGGTTAAAAAATGCTAATGCATATTATCTTCAACATTTTGAAGATAATAACCATACTATCAAAAAAGGTCTACACGCATATAACAAAGAAGAAATGATAAAATTTCAAAAAGCGCTAATACCTTATATAAAAAATACAAATTTAAGAGGTTTATAAAAGAAAGGATGTTATCTAATGTATAAAGTAATTAAAAGAGATGGAAAAATCACTGAATTTGATATTCATAAAATAAGTAATGCTATTACACAAGCTTTTGAATCCGTACAACGTCAATATCATCCAACAATAATTGACATGTTAGCTTTAAAAGTAACAAGTAATTATGAGTCAAAAATAAAAAATCATTTAATTTCAGTTGAAGACATTCAAGATAGTGTTGAAGATATTTTAATCCAATCAGACTATGCAGATGTCGCAAAATCCTACATTCTTTATCGTAAACAAAGAGAAAAAATAAGAAATATGCAGTCAACATTTCTAGATTACAAAGATTTAGTAAATAGCTATGTGAATGCAACCGATTGGAGAGTCAAAGAAAATTCAACCGTTACATATTCAGTTGGTGGCTTAATCTTAAATAACAGCGGTGCTATTACTGCAAATTATTGGCTATCTGAAATTTACGACAAAGAAATTGCAGATGCACATAAATCTGCTGATATTCATATCCACGATTTAAGTATGCTAACTGGGTATTGTGCAGGATGGTCATTAAAACAACTGATTCAAGAAGGACTTGGAGGAGTACAAGGCAAGATCACATCCAAACCCGCTGCTCATTTATCAACTCTATGCAATCAAATGGTAAATTTCTTAGGAATCATGCAAAACGAGTGGGCTGGTGCCCAAGCATTTTCATCCTTTGATACATATTTAGCACCATTTGTAAAAGTAGATAATTTATCCTACGAGCAAGTAAAAAAATGTATAGAATCATTTATATATGGAGTAAATACACCAAGTCGATGGGGAACACAAGCTCCTTTTTCCAACATTACATTGGATTGGAGCGTTCCTAATGATTTAGCAGAATTAAATTGTATCGTTCAAGGAAAAGAATTAAACTTTAAGTATAAAGATTGTAAAAAAGAAATGGATATGATTAATAAAGCATTTATTGAAGTTATGATCGAAGGAGATGCAAATGGACGTGGATTTCAATATCCAATCCCTACCTATTCAATTACATCTGACTTTGACTGGTCAGATACAGAAAACAATCGATTATTATTCGAAATGACTTCGAAATATGGAACTCCTTATTTTTCAAACTACATTAATAGTGATATGGAACCAAGTGATGTAAGAAGTATGTGTTGCCGATTACGACTTGATTTACGTGAGTTAAGAAAAAAATCTGGTGGTTTTTTTGGAAGCGGAGAAAGTACAGGATCCATTGGTGTTGTAACAATTAATCTTCCAAAAATTGCCTATTTAGCAAAAAATCAAGATGATTTCTATCGTCGTCTTGATCATTTAATGGATATCAGCGCACGCTCATTAAATACAAAACGAACTGTAATATCAAAACTATTAGATGAAGGACTATATCCTTATACAAAGCGTTATCTAGGATCATTTGAAAATCATTTTTCTACAATTGGATTAATTGGTATGAATGAAGTCGGTCTAAATGCAAACTGGTTACATAAAGATTTAACACATAAAGAAACACAAAAATTTACTAAAGAAGTTTTGCAACATATGCGACAACGTCTTGTTATTTATCAAGAAGAATACGGAAATTTATTCAACCTAGAAGCAACACCTGCAGAATCAACAACATATCGTTTAGCAAAACATGATAAAGAAGTTTATCCAGATATTATTACTGCTACTGAAAACGGAAATACACCTTATTATACAAATAGTTCCCATCTTCCAGTTGGCTACACAGACGATATTTTCGATGCTTTAGATATTCAAGACGATTTTCAAACTCTTTATACTTCAGGTACTGTATTCCATGCTTTCTTAGGTGAAAAACTACCAGATTGGAGAGCTGCTGCATCCCTAGTAAAAGCAATTGCACAAAACTATAAACTTCCTTACTATACACTATCACCAACTTATTCTATTTGTCCTAATCATGGATACTTAAATGGAGAACAATATACATGTCCTATATGTGGTACTAAAACAGAAGTATGGAGTCGAATTACTGGATATTACCGCCCTATCCAAAACTGGAACGCAGGTAAAACTCAAGAATTTAAAGAACGGAAAGAATATGATATTGGCCATAGTATTTTAAAAGGGAAAGAAGCCTTAAGCAAATGTGAAAAAAAGAACATTCCATCAAATTCCAATATAAATCAAATTCTACTTTTCACAACACCTACATGTCCAAACTGTAAAATTGTCATACCTTGGTTAAATCAAGCAAAAATCCCTTATGAACAAATTAATGCGACAGAAAATGAATCTTTAGCTAAAAAATATAAGATAATGCTTGCACCTACTTTAGTAGTAGTTCATAATGATACATATGAATCTTATACAAATATAAGCAATATTCGAAAATTTATTGATTCATTCTCTATAAAATAAACTAGTAAAATTCGAATTTGATTATTTCTTTTACTATTATACTTACCTAATATCTATATAGATAATATTTTTATAAATTCATTTACTATAATAACAATTAAGCGAAATGGTCTATTTTAATCATTTCGTTTTTTTAACCAATATAAACTATAACCATCATTAATATTTCGAATATGGATACATAGAGTTAATGCCACCCTTAACGATTTGTATTACTAAAGGAATTTTTATCTCTTTCGACACATCATAAGATGATATATACGTGATTGCTTTTGCATCTACATGTACGTCCAGTGAAATTTTTACTACCGTACTATCTACTCCATATGGTAATGTTTCTGTTACAATATTCCCAATCGCATCATTACACATTTTTAATCTTACTTTAAAACTTGGTCCTAAGTTTGACAATATATACGAATGTAAAAAATACCCTAATTTAACTTCATAAAGAACTCCATCTTGAAATTTATCTTGACTACTATAAGGTGACTTTATTCCCTTTTCTGTACATTGCAATGATGTATCAATAATATCTAAAACCCTATATAAATAATCATTCATTTGTTTTGTATCATATGTTATATCGCTCACTTCTCCTTCCGCATTATATTTCACATTAATAAAATTACTTGTGTCAGATTCCATTTGTCCAATCGCTTCTTTAACAATATAATGAATCGCATACCCTGTTTGTTGAATAGCTAGAGCTTTTAATTGAGGTTCGATAGAATATTGACAATACCGAATTATACGAATAAAAATGGATATAAGAATACAAATAATTATTATCAATTTTATTTTTTTATATTTATAAACTTTCATTTTTTCCATATAATCACCTAGTCTACTATATGAAAAAAAATAAAAAAAGTTTAAAAAAAGTAGGAAATCCTACTTTCAATTAAAGTTCATCAAGTAAATCAAAACGATCCAATGAATTACTATCAGAAATAACAACTAAATGATCTTGTGCCTCAATACGATATTCTGAATCCGGGCAAATATTTAAATGTTCTTCTAAATAACCTCTAATACCAACAACATTAATACCATATCGGCGTCGTAAATCAAGTTCAATCAATGTCTTTCCAACCCATTGTTTTGGTGTTGGAATTTCCACTATACTATACTCACTATCTAAATCTACAATGTCTATAATATTTTTCCCTAATACACTTTTTGCAACTTGTTCTCCCATATCATGTTCCGGACGGACAACTTTATTTGCCCCTAATTCCATAAATATTTGCATATATCTTTTATTTTTTGCTTTTGCCACAATATATGGAATACCTAATTCTTTTAAATTAATCAATCCCATCACACTTTCTTCCAAGTGGTTCCCCATACATAAAATTGCAACATCACAATCTTGAATTCCTGCTGCACGTAATTGTTCAATATCTGTAATATCACATTGTATTGCCTGCGTAACGACATCTGCCATACGATTTACACATTTATTATCATTATCCAGAGCAACTACATCACAATTATATCT
>JARHZK010000214.1 GCA_029258245.1 Longicatena sp.
AAATGAAAAAGCAACACAAAAAGATGTTGATGCAGCAACAAAAGCATTACAAGAAGCATATAAGGGATTAAAAGAAAATCCAGGATTGACACCAATTGGTCCAAGTAGTCATAAGATACCATGGATAGATTTAGAACCAGCTCATAAAGAAGTGCCAATGACAGAGTTAAAACCTGCAACAAAAGCAGAAAAACCAAATTCATCTAATCAAGAAGGACAATCACAAGCGCCAAATACAGGAGTAGAAACAAATCCGCTAGTATTATGGAGTGCATTGTTAGGTGCAGGATTTATAATGTTGAATTTACGAAAAAAGAAAAGAAAAGCATAGTAATGATTTTTAATAAAAAGCAATTAGAATATTTCTAGTTGCTTTTTGTGTTATAAGTAGGATTTGAAGAATTGTAGGATAGACGATTTATCATTAGTAATAAAAATCAATCTATTTCATATTGTGAATTTATTAACTAAATAAAAAACATACTTTTTTTATATTGAAAACGATTACAGATATATGGTAAAATATGGATGAATTTATTTTAAATTAGAGGGAGGAAAAATAATGAAAAATAAATTACTGACTGTTGTTGTTACATTGTCAATGGTTTTTACTAGTTTATTCTCAGGAACGACAATTTTAGCGACAACAAATGCTGAAGCGGATTATGAAATTTATCCAACTCCACAGCAAGTAGCTTACAAGCAAGGTTCCTATATTATACGACCTAATGTAAACGCTATCGTTGAGGAAAAAGTTGACTCTGCAACAACAAATCGGTTAGATGAAATCTTACGTAGTAAAAACAAACAAGTTACAAAAGATCCATCTAAACAAGCAGGGAAAACAAACATTTATTTAGGTATCTACGGTTCTAACAAATCGGTAGATCAATATGTAAAAAGCAAATATAAATTTAATAAAGATATATTCGATAAAGAAGGCGCTTATTTCTTAGCATCAAATAACGATGAAATCGTAGTGTTAGGAAAAAATAGTGATGCTGTATTCTACGGACTTACAACATTGAAGCATATCTTTAATCAAATGGATGGTTCAACTATTCGTAATTTCGAAATTGAAGATTATGCAAATACAAAAATAAGAGGGTTTATCGAAGGATATTATGGAATTCCTTGGTCAAATGAAGATCGTATGGAATTGATGAAATTTGGTGGAGACTTTAAAATGACTTCATATATTTTCGCACCAAAAAATGATCCATATCATAAAGAAAAATGGCGTGAAAAATATCCTGCAGAAGAATTAGCAAAATTGAAAGAAATGGTGTCTATCGGGAATCAAACAAAATGTCGTTTTGTATGGACAGCACATCCATTTATGGGTGGATTTAACCAACAAGACTACAAAAATGAAATAAAAACATTGATTGCTAAATTCGAACATCTATATACAGATGCAGGTGTACGCCAATTTGGAGTACTAGGTGATGATGTAGGTGGGTTACCTCGTTCTATTGTTGTTGAAATGATGCAAGAAGTTTCTGCATGGGCAAAATCAAAAGGTGATGTATACGATACAGTTTTCTGTCCAGGTGGATATAATCATTCATGGCAAGGAGATTATAGTGAATTAAATGAATATGATAAAGGATTCCCAGAAAATATTCATATTTTCTGGACAGGTGAAGCAGTTTGTAAACCAATCGAACAAGTAACACTTAATCATTTTAGAACACATAATAAGCCAAATGGTGAAAAACGTCGTGCTCCTTTATTCTGGTTAAACTGGCCAGTAAATGATATTAATCATAGTCGTATGATTATGGGACATGGTACAAACATGTTAAAAACAGATATCAATGTAGAAGATTTAGCAGGTGCAGTTACAAATCCAATGCAAGAATCAGAACCTTCTAAAGTGGCAATTTTCCAATTAGCGGATTATACATGGAATGTAAAAGGGTATACAGGAAAAAAATCATGGGAAGATTCATTTAAATATATTGAACCAAACGCATCTGATGAATTACATACATTAGCAAAACATATGTCAAATCCTGAACCAAATGGACATGGATTGGTAATGCCAGAATCCGAAGAATTAGCTCCTAAATTAGCAGCTTTTAAAGAAAATTTAAAACAAGCAAAAATTGATGTTAATAAAGCTAATGAATTAATTGAAGAATTTGAAACAATTGCTTCTGCATGCGATAACTTACATACAAAGAGCAAAAACGATGAATTAAAGAAAGATTTAAAACCGTTCACAGATTCATTAAAAGATTTAAGTAATGCAAATATACAGTATATTAAAGCTAGATTAGCTTTAGATAATGGTAATAAATTAGAAGCATTTAATTTCTATACTGCAGGACAAAACGAATATAATGCTTCAACTAAACATGAAAAACCAATGTTAGGTGGAGGTACTGAATTTGTTGACCCAGGATCTACTCAATTAATTCCATTTGCGAAACATATGGAAAAAGAATTATCTCCAATAATGAATGAATTTATTGCCGGTGGCGAAGGAGAAGCAAAATTACAAATTACTGCATCTTCTAGCTATAATACTTGGTATCAAGGTAATATTAATTCTATCATTGATGGAAATGAAAAAAATCATGCATGGTATGGTGGAATGCCAAAAGCTAAGGATTATTTTCAAGTAGATTTCAATATTCCTCAAACAGTTTATGGTGTACACATCTTAAATGGGAAACACGATAAACAAGATGATACATTCCAAAGTGGAAAAGTAATGTATCAATTAAGTGATAAAACATGGCATCAATTAGGAACAGAAGTATATAATAATCATCCAAAGAGAATTGACATTTCTGGTGTTGAAATAAAAGATGTTATTGCTGTTCGCTATGAATGTGTTGAAGGTGGTAATAATTGGCCTGCAATGCGAGAATTTAAAGTTTCATTACAACCAGAAAATGGAACTCAATTTACGAAAGAAGTAATTCGTACCAAAGAACATTGGGGAGATGCAAATAATCCAAATGATGCAAAAATAGTAGATGGAAATAAGTCAACTGGAGTTCAATATCCAGTGAGAAATGACATAACTGGAGATGATAGAGATCATACATTAGTGGGTGACTTTATTGGTGTTAAATTATCACAACCAATTATATTAGGTAAAATCGATATCTTACAGGGACATGTTGAAAACACTGAAGATTATTTCCATAATGTTAAATTACAATATTCTAATGATGGGACAAATTGGAAAGATTTCCCAGAATTAGGAGAATTTGTTAAACAAAAACATATACAAGTCGACGTATCTGATAAGAATATTAAGGCACAATATGTTCGAGTTGTTAATACAAAAAAACAACATAATTGGATTGGAATGCGAGAGTTTGATGTTAAAGAAAAAGAATTCTTTAATGCAAAAGCATATACAAATGTAGAGGATCTTAAAACATTAGGTGCAAATGTACATAATGAAAGTTCATCATTAGCACCAAAAGATAATGTTACATTAAATAAAGATCAATATGTTGGTATTAAATTAGATCGTATTCATGAAATTACTTCTATTGCAAAAGAATTAGAAAAAGCAGATGGAATTACATTAGAAGTAGGTATGAATGAATATGAATTTACACCATATACACAAGGTAAAAATGTAAATGCACGTTATATTCGTTTAATTAATAAAACAGATAAACCTATTAGTTTTAATATCAAGAAATTAGCTACTACTTCACGTGAATTTTATCCAAAAAGCTATTTAGCAGCGGATTCAAATTTTGCAATTCATGAAGCTGATAGTAAACCTGCATCAAATTTATTTGATGGAGACTGGACAACTCAAGTTATTTTCCAAGCAAGTCAACATAAAGGAAATAAATTTGTTTATGATTTAGGACAAGAAATTGATATTAATAAATTAGAGGTTGTATGTCGTGATAGTGAACATGACTACCCACGTCATGCAAAAATCTTTGTTTCTACGGATAAGCAAACATGGACACCGATTATGGAACTTGGTAAACAAGATGCGGATTATGAAGGAGAAGCAACAGATCAAGATAATATTATGAATGTTTTACCTGATCATAAAACTTCTTATAATACAAAAACAGTAGATAATATTGGTAAAAAAGCTCGTTATATCAAATTTGAAATTACAAGAAATAAAGCAGGTAATGATAAATGGGTTAGATTCCAAGAATTCATTATTAATGATGGGGCTTATGTACCATCTACAAATAATCCTACATTTGAATCAAATGTCAAAGATACATTTGGAGGACAATATGCATATTTAGTAGATCAAAACTTATCTTCAGCCTATATTCCATCTGAGAAAAATGGTAAATTAACATATCACATTTCTGATAACAATAAAGTAAATACTATTAAATTAGTTCAAGCGATTGACCCAATCAGCAATGCTGTTGTAAAAGCTCGTGTTCAAGGACAAAAAGAGTTAATTACTTTAGGAACATTATCTCAGACAGTTAATGAATTTGTTTTACCAGACAATACTGTATTGCTTGATGTTGAAATTGAATGGAGTAATGTGACTCCAATTTTAAAAGAAATGGTATTGTCAAATACAAAATATGGAGCTACAAATAAGACAGAACTTGATAAATTATTAACAGAAAAAGTTGAAACTTCAACATGGACAACAAGTTCTAAAAAAGCATATGAATCTGCTATTGAAGCTGGTAAAAAAGTGAAAGCAAGTGAAAAAATAAGTCAGACATCGATCGATTCTGCAGTTATTGCAATTAAAAATGCAAAAGAAAATGCAGCAATCAAAGGTGATATGGCATTATTAGAAAAAGCATTACAAGATGCTATTAAAGATAAAGAAAGCTATACAGCTAAATCTTGGCGCTTATATGAAAATGTATTAAATGCAATTAAAGCTGCAAAAGAAAATGCTGAAAATACTTCTACTAAAGATGTTGAAAAATTATTAACTACTTTAGAAAATGCGAAAACTAAATTAGTTTATAATCCATCAAATATGGAAGAATCTGTATTGGCGGTTCAAGCTGAAAATGACTTTATTGCTACTGTTGAAAAATCAGAATTAATTTATACTGAAAATTCATGGAAAGCTTATAAAGAATCTAAAAAAGCAATCGATACATTAATTGAAAAAAATAGAGGAACTGCGGTACATCCAACTGAATTTAAAAAAGCATTAGATTCAATGAAAGCAAGTAAAGATGCATTAGTAAACATATCCGAATTAAAAACATTAATTAAAGAATTTGAAGAAACAGACAAATCAATGTATTCTAAAGAAACATTTAGCAAATATGAAAAAGCTGTAAATGATTCAAAATCATTACTTGTAGATGGTACAAAAGAAGCTGTTGTAAATGCAATTAGTAAAATTAATAATGCTAAAAAAGGATTACAATTAAATACTTCATTAGAAACATTAAATAAATTAATTAAAGAGTGTGAAGGTATTGATGGAAGCAACTATACAAAAGCAAGTTTTGATGCATTAAATTCAGTATTAGCTGAAGTTAAAGGGAAAGATTTAACAAATTTAAGTGATCAAGAGTTAAAAGCAGAAATTAATAAATTAAATAATGCTAAAAACGGACTTATTTCTGTAGAAGCATTAAAAGAAAGCTTAAAAGTAGCGAAAGATTTAGATAAGAATTTATATACATCAAGTAGCTATAATAACTTAAATAAGGTAATTAAAGATTCTGAAAAATTACTTAATAATGGAACTAAAGAGGAAATCAGTAAACAAATTTCAAATATTGATCAAGCAATTAAAGGATTAGTATTAAGAGCTAATGAAAAAGATGTTAAAGAATATATGGAATCTATTCAATTGGTAGATGGTTCTTTATATACAAAAGAATCTTATAATGCATATATGTCTGCATATAATGTGTTAAATAAATTAGTATCTAATCTAGATGACCTTTCAGTAGAAACATATTTGAAAGCAAAAGATAATTTTGAAGCTGCTAAAGCAAATCTTGTAAAACTTACAGATAAAAAACCAACGGATTCAAGTAATGGATCAAATAATGGATCAAATAAAAAACCATCAACAGGTTCTACAACTAACACAGCATTATTATGGAGTGTATTACTTGGAGCTGGTGCAGTTCTATTATTGACATTAAAACGTCGTAATGTGGAAACCAAATAATTTTAAATTATTATAAAATATAATATAAGATTTATAATCTTTTATATTAAATAATATGATTTCATACAATATGGCGGAGTTAATTCCGCCATATTTGTTTATATTCAGAAAGGAAGGATCTAATATGATTCATAATAGAATAGAAAAACTGCTAGTGTCTACGATATCAGCAGTTATGATTATTAGTTCTGTTACATGGCCAGTTTCAGTAGAGGCTGCAGAATCTTCTAATAAAATTACTAATTTTGATTTAAAAGCTAGTAGTGAATATGTAAATAATAAAATTGATAAAGCAAAGGATGGAAACAAATCTACATTTTGGGAAACTAATTGGTCTGATTCTAATAATAGTAGACCAACTGAACAAAAACCAATTATT
>JARHZK010000227.1 GCA_029258245.1 Longicatena sp.
TGCTTCATTTAATAAACAGTATGCAGTTTGTGAAGAAAATTGGAATAAAAAAGCATCACAAACAACGGGTGAAGCTAATTTAGTACGCTATGCACGATATGCTAATACAAATCCTGGTATGGAGGGTAAAAGCGGAAAGATAGTAGTAGATCCTAAATTTAAAGCATTAGAAAAAGATATTGAAGTATTTGTGGGTGTTGATAATAGTAATACAAAATGGACTATCGTAGAAAACTTTAGTCATTCAGGTCCAGAAGATAGACACTGTGTAGTTGATTATGCAACAGGAGCTATTAAATTTGGTGATGGAAAACATGGGAAAATACCTGCAGCAAATCAAAATGTATATGTATCTTATAAAGTGAATCGTGATGGATTTATTAAAATTTCACAATCAATGAAAGAAACGATGGATAAAATTAATGCAAAAGAAGGAACTTCACGCAAAGCTAATGTTTATACTAGTTATGAATCAGCAGGATTCATTAAACGCATGCAAAATTTAAATGCAAATCAATGGTATGATGGTATGACAATTCATCCATATTCTGATCATGTTGATGGTGGAAATAATTCCGAATTATTTTATGATAATGCAATGAAACGTGCAGAAGTAGCTGGCGTTGGAAAGGTACAAAATTATGTTAATATGCTACCACAAGGCAAAGTTCCAGTCATTAGTGAATATGGAATTTTTAGAAATACAGAAAGTCAAGTAAGATCGCAGACACATGCTATTTATATTGCAAAAGTATTAATGGAATATGTAAGATTAGGAAGTCCATATATTCAAAAACACTGTTTAGCTGACTGGTATAGTGATGGAGGAGATTCTTTAGGTCCAACACAACAAGCAGTAATCCAAGTAGTCAAGAAAGATGGAGCAAATACAACAACAGGGGAAGGAAATTTTGCGTTTTTCTCTACACCATCTGCTCATGTATTTAAAATGTTAAATTCAGGATTTGGAGAAGATATTTTAAATGGAAAATTAGAATCTGAGCCAACCATGAAAAATGGTGTAAAAACACTTTCTACTCTTGTAAGTAAAGATACAGAAGGTAATATTTATGCTGCTATGGTTAATGTAAATCGTACACAGGAACAAAAAGTATTATTAGATATTCCTAATTATGATATTGAAGGTCGTACAATTGAAATTCAAACATTATCATCTGATTCAATTACTTCTGAAAATACTTTAGAAAATCCTAAAAATGTAGATGTAAAAGAAACAAGTATTGTCGCTAAAAAGAACCAAGTAATTACATTACCAAAACATTCATTTGTAAAAATTAAAATTGTAAATAAAATTGATAAGAGCAATTTACAAAACAAAGTAGATGAAATTAATTCATTGAATAAAGATTATTATACGAATTATGATTCAATTCTTAATGCCGTTAATCATGCAAATGAAGTTTTAAATAATAAATTGGCTTCAGTTAAAGATGTTGAGAATGCGTTGAATGCTCTTGTAGAAGCACAAAAAGCGTTAGTATTGAAAAGTGCTGATTATAGTAAAGTAGATGCAGCAATTAAAAAAGCAGAAGCATTGCATAAAGAAGATTATAGCAATTATAATGAAGTAGAAAAAGCAATTGCTAATGTAAAAAAAGGATATGATATCACAAAACAAAAAGAAGTAGATGCAATGGCAAAGGCAATTGAAGATGCAATCAGCGGATTAAAAGAAAATCCAGGATTAACACCAATTAATCCAAGTGTAAATAAGAAGGCATTGAGAGATGCAATCAAAGAAACACCAAAATATGAAGAATATGCATATACAAGTACTACATGGAAAGCATATCAAAAAGCG
>JARHZK010000026.1 GCA_029258245.1 Longicatena sp.
AATAATGCTCAAAAATTGTGGAAAACTACAATGATGAGCATTTTTTTATTATTAAAGTTTAAGGAATATGAAAAAAAGAGGTCTAACAGACCCGAACGATTAAAAATCATTCAACTGTTACAACCCCATATTTATTGTTAAAAAAATGATATAGACGATCTAATAAAGATGTTTTATCAATGATTGTATTATCCAATATTATCTGTACAACAGTAACTGGGAAGAAATAACATAATATATATTACTTCGCATAATATATATTATGTTATTTAAATGTAGAATTTATTATAGAAAAAAGATGATGTGATATACATCATCTTAATAACATATTAAAGTACTTGTAACCGTTGTAACATTTGATTTTTAGCTTTATTTTCTAAAGAATCATCTAATGGTAATAAATCACTTAATTGAAATTCTGGATTATGTTTTTGAATAGATTTATAAATAATGAAGTCAGCAACTTTAGGATTCTTTGGTAATAGTGGTCCATGCATATAAGTTCCTAAAACTTGTCCGTTATAAAAACCCTCTGTTTTCTCTTCGAAATTATTGCCATGTCCTGCTAATACTTGCCCAAATGGATGTTTTACATTTTGTGTTTGTCCGCCATGATTTTCAAATCCAATAACCATAAATTCTTGATCTTCCAACTTACAATTAATCGCTATATTACCTATACAACGTTTTTTATCTTCACAATTTTCTGTATAATAATCAAAAAACTTTAAGCAATCGATTTTATTATTATCAGCATCAATATAGTATTGACCAAATAATTGATATCCACCACATATTAATAAAATAAAGGTATTTGAATCCATAGCTTTTTTAATATTATCTTTTCTTGATAATAAATCATCGATTAGCATATGCTGTTCTTTATCAGCACCACCACCAATAAACAATAAATCATATGTAGATAAGTCTTTTTCTTCGCCAATAGTACATGTATCTAGTAAAAAATCAATTCCACGATCTTTACATCTTTTTTCTAATACCATCATATTTCCTTTATCGCCGTAAAGATCCATAATATCATGGTACATCCAACATACATTTAATTTCATTATGCATTCCTCCTTAACAGTTTTCGTACAGGTTGTAATGCTGTATAAGTAGCAATTGCATACATTGCATGATCTGCATCTTTCAAGCTTTTTACAGCTTTTTCTAAATCTTCTTCAACTTCTATACGATGTTTATATCCACCATATTTTAAACGCAACGCCATATCGTAGCAACGTGAGCCACTACAAATAATATGTGATGTTGTATCATCAATAATTTTTTCAAAGTATGTATCAAAAATCCATGAAATATCTGTTCCATCTTGTTGCTTATCATTTAATACAATTAAAATTGTTTTATCATCTGTATCTTTTTCAATAACCTTCATAACTTCGTTAGCACCCGTAGGATTTTTTATTAAGTTTAAAACACATTTATGACCATTTATATCCATAATTTCATTACGTCCATCGGGAATAACCGTTGTCGCAAATGTTTTCTCTACAAAATCAAAATCAATTTGAAATAAATCCATGACACATAAAACAGCCATGCAATTATACATTGTGTAAACTCCGTCTTGTGGTGCATGGAATTCTTTATTCTTACATTTAAAGGTTCTACTTGCCACATCTACAATATCTCCAGTCAAAGCATTCTCTGGAGTTTTAAAATCATGATTTTCACATTCATATACACCAATATGTGAGTACTGATAAAATTTATATATAAGTTTTCCGCCACACAAAGGACAGAATTTTCCTTCACTCGCCTCTGAATTTTTTTCTTTACTATCTTCATAACGATTCATTGCAAAATAAGAAGCTTTAGCATTAGGAGCAGCATTATGTAATCGAACAACATTTGGATCATTCGCATTCAATACTAAAGTACCCTCAAAATTCACAATAGCTCCTTCAATTTTTTGAATCAGCTGTTCCATTTCTTTTGCACGATCCAATTGATCTCTAAAAAAGTTTGTTACAACCATATGTGATACAGGTAGTTGTTTCATAACATAAGGAATATTTAATTCATCAACTTCTAATACGATATAATCAGCACAAACCATACCTGATAACTTAGATTCTTTAAGAATACATGTTGCAATTCCTTCTAACATGTTATCCCCTTTTCGATTTGTAATAACTTTTTTTCCTGCCGTTTCAAATGATGATGCAATCAAGTTGCTTGTCGATGTTTTTCCATTTGTACCTGTAACAACAATAATTGGACATTTAATGTCTAATTCAGATAAAACATTCCTATCAACCTTCAATGCCATTTGACCAGGAAGTGATCCACCTCGATGGATTAAATTTAATAAAAATGATAATATTTTATTAAGCAAAATTGCTATATTTTTCATAAAATTCCTCCATAATTTAAACCGCATTACCTTTCATATTATACCTTTATTTCTAAAAAAAAACCACTTATTCATATATATTTATAGCTAAAAAACAATGATTTCAAAAATAAATGCAAAAAATTAAAAAAAAAACTAGAAATTATGATTGAAAATGCTATAATGTTTTTGTCAAAAAATGACAGCAAAAAGAACAAAAAGATGGAGGGCAACTATGGAAAAGATCTATGTTGGAAAAACAAAAGACGTTTACAAATTAGAGAACGGAAACGTTTTACTAAAATTTAAAGATGACTGTACTGGAAAAGATGGAGTATTTGATCCAGGTGAAAACTCAGTTGGTTTAACAATCGATGGAATTGGTAAAGCAAACTTAGAAACTTCTATTCATTTCTTTGAATTATTAAAAGAAGAAGGAATTAAAACACACTATGTAAGTGCTAATTTAGAAGATGCAACAATGGAAGTTTTACCTGCAACTGTATTCGGTAAAGGTTTAGAAGTAATTTGTAGATTAGTTGCTACAGGAAGTTTCATTCGTCGTTATGGAGATTATATTGAAGACGGAACACCATTACCTGGTGGATATGTAGAAACAACTTTAAAAGATGATGATCGTCAAGATCCACTTATTACATCTGAAGGATTAGCTGCATTAGGAATTATGAATGAAGAAATGTTTGCTAGTATGAAAGAACAAACATTAAAAATTACGAATATCGTTGCTGCTGACTTAAAGAAAAAAGGTTTAGACTTATACGATATTAAATTCGAATTCGGATACAACAACGACGAAGTTATTTTAATCGATGAAATTGCTTCAGGAAATATGCGTGTTTATAAAGATGGAAAAATTGTTGATCCAGTTGATTTAACTAATATTATCTTAGGAAAATAATAGATATTAAAACAAAATTATGAAAGCAGATCTTGTTAATTGATCTGCTTTTTTTCTATATCCTTTACACTAAAATAGTATTTGTTTTTATTCTATTTTTGATTAATTAATCTTCTACATTCATTTCTATTCCATAGGATTATTCCTTGTCTTATTATTATAAAAAATGCGTAGTAGTTTTTATAACTATTACGCAACAAAAGTTCGATTTTTAAAATTTTGAAACTAATTGATCTACTGCTGGTGCAATTAAAGATTGAATTTCTTTTGTTTCCTCTTCACTAAATTCAGCATCTTTATGAATTTGAGAAATGGCAGG
>JARHZK010000045.1 GCA_029258245.1 Longicatena sp.
AGCATAATATAAATGATAAGGTTTATTTACGTTTTATAGTGGATAATAGAATACATGAATCTGCAGAAAATGTAATAGCAAACTTAGATGATTTATATTTATATTATTTTAATGATATGGATACGAATGAAAAATAGAATAATTGATTTTATGAAAATTAACGTATGTCTTAATAAAAAATAGAATAGGAGAAAGGATATGAAAAGATTACTTATTAGTGAATATAAAAAGATATTTAAAAAGAAATTTAATATTTTTCTTATTTTATTAATGATATGTATAACTAGTTTAAGAATTTATAAGACTTATACAAAATACGATATTCAATCATATAATTTACCAATAAATCTTGAATTTGAAACCAAAGAACATAAAAAATTAGATACAAAAATAGAACTATATAAAGCAGCAGATCAATATTTACATTCTTATACACAACCAATGGATATTTCACTATTGGATACATTGAAAAATGATTACTATACAAATATAAAACAATTTATGACAAATGAATTAGATGAAACAAAAATGGAAAAATATTATGGGAAAGACTGGAAGAATTTTCTTACAAGAATATACTATAAACAAGTAAATGAAGAAGAAATGGAAAAAAGAGCTGCTGGATTATATCAAATAAATGATGATAGATATGATATTGTGGTATTAAAAAAATGATGCAATTTTAAATTTTTATAATTTAATTTATCGTGGATTTTGTTCATATACTCAAAGTAGTGATTTATTTGCTTCTGATAAAGTAGCTATAAATAGACCATTAATTGATTGGTATCGGGATCGTTTTGATAATTTTAAGACAGACCAAGAAAAAATGACAACTCTTACTATGTTTTTTTATAATGTTGTAGGAGACGTATATAAAGATAATCAAATGAGTGCAAAATATTATATAGATAAATTTAACGCAAAGGATTATCTATACGATAGCTTTGTAGGAATAGGATTAGTATTACAAAATTTAACAAAAGTAGATTTTATTAATTTATTTTTTATTGTTTTATTAATATCTAATCTTTTTGCACAAGAACACAGGTATCATATGAATCAATTAATACTACCTAGTAAGAAGGGATGTAAACAAGTTGTATATGCTAAAATACTATCTGGTATTACAGTTTCATTAGGCTTATTAGGAATTCAATTGTTTATGATTTTTATAACATCATTATTTACAATAACGATCCATTCGAGTGATATATTATATTATGGAGAATTAGGAAATGGATTAAACAATGTAATGAATTTTATATTTACATATAAAGAAATTATAATTTGTATGATTTTTATGATGATATTGGCATATATTTTTACAAGTATTCTAACAATGTATTTGTCATATATTACTAAAAATCAATTTATTGTAACGGTCATTATGATTACGTTTATTTTACTTCCTGTAATATATGAACATGAATTTACAGAAAAATTAGGTTATGTATATGCATTTTTATTAACAACTTTACTTAATGCAAAATATTACTTTATGTGGACACAAGGAGGAGTACAAACGTTAATTCCATTTATGAAAGGTATGATACCTTATCGTAATGTTGTAGAATTTCTATATACAATTGTATGTATTGGAATAGTTTTAATATTAATAAAACAATATAAACAAAAGAAGAAAATATAATAATATATTTATCTCTTTAAATAAAATAATATTTATAATAATGTATAATTTTAAAATATAATATGATAGAATATATCAAAAAGGGAGATATTTATGTGGACAAGAGTAGATTTGAAAAATAGATGTAAAGCAGTAATGAAGCGGAATTACTGGCAAATGTTCTTTGTAGGTTTGATTATTCTACTTTTAGATGGAATTGCAGGTATAGATTTTGAATCTAGTCATTTTGATTTTATTAATTCATTTGTAGTTTCTTTGTCTATAGTTTTAATACTTGCAAAATTTTTTGTATTTAATCCAATTTCTTGTGGTGCGAGTCGTTTTTATTTGTTAAACATTGAAAGTAATCAGAAAGTATCAGAAATATTTTATTATTTTTCTCATGATTATTTTAATGTTGTTAAAATTATGTTTTTGGTAGATTTAAAAATATTTTTATGGACTCTGTTGTTGATTATACCAGGAATTATAAAATCTTTTGAATATTCAATGATTCCATATATTATTGCTGAAAACTCATCTATTGATTCAAAAGAAGCGTTTGCAAGAACGAAAGTTTTGACAAATGGATTTAAAATGGATATGCTTATTTTATCTTTATCTTTTTTTGGATGGATAATACTTGGAGTAATTACTATTGTTGGAACGGTATTTATCGCACCTTATATATATGGGGTAGATGCTGAATTATATGTAGCATTAAAGGAAATTGAAGATCGCAATTAAGAAGTTTAAGTGTTAAAAATGTATAATACGAATTTGAAGTGAACCAAGAAGTTTTGATATGTACCTAGAATTTTGGATATATAGATTTATGAATTAAGCTATATAAATGGATGTTTTCCTGTATTTAACAGGAGGCATCCATTTTGTTTTTTCCTGTATTCTCATATTATTATAATAATTTATATATTCGTCGACTGCTTTCGAAAATTCTTTGAATGATTTATAGTCTTTCTCAAATCCATAATACATTTCATTTT
>JARHZK010000054.1 GCA_029258245.1 Longicatena sp.
TGGGATTAAAATTTCTTTCTGTAATTGTAATTATTGCTGTTCTCTGTGCTTTAAAATAAGAATTATTACTTGCAATATTATTTATATATTCAACATCAACAAGAGGTGCTGTACTATCAATTTGTATCATACAATCTTTAGTAGCTATAACATTCCTATTACCTGCATTATCTATACACGTAATTTCTACAATAATATGATTACTATTAAATTTTTTATTATCTATTCGAATTGTCCCATTCCATTCATAGGCTAATGAATCATTATCAAATAATGCTCCCTCTATTTTTTCATTCTTATCAAATATAACATTCCTTTCTTCTGCTTTTGTATCTAATGTATAAATTCGATAAGATATTTTACAAATACCTGAATGATATTCATTATTTACCATGTCATTATTTTGACATCCAGGTTCTTTAACATTAATATTTATATCAACACTTTGCTTATTTAACTGAATTTGTGGCTTTGCTTTTTGTATCGTTCCATTTAATTTTTTATTATCAACAACAATTCCAGTAGAATGCACAATCGTTTCATTCCCAGCTCGATCCGTTGCTTTAAAATAAATAATATATTTTTCATTTGGTATTAATTTTATTCCTTTTTCTTTTGAGTATACATTCCAATTTTTAGTTTCATGATATTCTTTTGGAGAAGCTACTTTTTGATATTCTAACTTCCACTCCCCACTGTCTTTGCAATCTGCTTCTAATTTGATATTTTTTTCTTCTTTATAAAAAGTATCAAACAAAATTTTTGGTTTCTGTTCTAAAACAGATATTCCATCAATTTTTATATCTAGATTTGTAGGAGCACTTTGATCAACTACAAATGAATTTGTTGCAATAGAATTCCCATAATCAATCTTTCCATTCCTATTTCCTGCAAAATCAAAACACTGAATTTCAAATAAATAATTTCCATCTTCGTGAAATAATATGGTTGTTGTATGTATATCTCCATGATGTTTCCATATAACATTTCCATATGGTTTATCATCTTTTTCAATATTCATATTTATATTTTTTGCATCAAAATTGCGTTCTCGAATAGAAATAGTAGCAGTTCTTGACTTATTAAAATATTTTCCATTTTTCACATTATTATTATCATAGGAAATATGAATGATAGGTTTTGTTTGATCGATTGTAAAATGCACTTTTTTACTAGCTTTATTTCCAGCACAATCTTCATAATTTATATCAATAATATAGTTTCCATCTTCATGAAAAGAAACAGTTTTACAATAGACTCCCTCTTTTATATCATTTGGATTTATTTGAAAATTAGTATCTACCGTATCTTTTGTAATTGTAATTTTAAAACGACCATCTTTCACATCTTCCTCAGTATAATTCTCTTCTTTTATTTGAATCATTACTTCTTTATCTTCATTATAAAATTTACCATCTTCTACATTTCGAATCGTAATCCTCGGTGCTAGATCATCAACAATAATTTCATTATCTTCATAAGTAGTATTTAATCCAGCTTTGTCGTACGCTATAAATTTCATTTTTCCTCTATATTGAGGTTGTATTTTAAAATCATATTGATATGTATTGGTTTTAGAATCATAACTCATATCTTTCAAAGATACAATTTCTTCTTTATTTTTATAAGAATAAACAAATCGATCAATTCCTGAAACATCATCCTTTGCTTTCAATGTTACTTGAATAGGAACATTATAAATTCCTAATCGCTTTAATAATTTGCTTACTATTGTTGGATGATATTCTATATTTAATTCATACGGTTTTTCTGTATCAATTATAATTTCATTTTTCTTTTTTCCAATTCCCTCAGGATAATATTTATTTTGATAATCACAGATAAATGAATATTTTCCATCTTTATTTAATTTAACATCTGTATAATACTTCTCATTTTCTTTAATCCATGTAAAATTTTCGTGTTTCCCATTCAAAATTACATTTTTCTCATCAAAGTTTCTATCTTTAACTTCTATATGATAATATGCATCTAATTTTGTATAATAATCCTTTTGTATAAGCTCATTCTCCTTATTCCTTATTGAAGTAAGAAAAACTGGTTCTATACTATTCATATGAATTATTTGTGTTTCAATGGATTCGTTTCCCGCTCGATCTAACACTTTTATTTTTATTTCCACATTATCATAATCATGTTCTTTTATGGGTATATGTTGTTTTATATCTTTTAAATGAAAAATAACTGGTTCATTTGCTTTATATTCATATAAAGAGTGATATGGAACTCCTATTTGATTTTGATTTATAATTGCACATTCTATTGTTTCAATACCTGATTCTTTATCAATTGCCTCTATTATCATATCCATATCTTTTGTATAATACCCATTGTTTTGAATACCTTTCACGATTATTTTAGGCTGTTGTATATCTTCTTTTACTATATAAAAATTTAATTTTTCCTTTAAATCATTTTGATTTTCTTTCGGATGTAAATAAAATTTTTTACATGCTCCCTTGTTCCCTTCAAATATTTTTAATATTTCAATTTCTTTGTTCGTGGTTATATTAAAACTATATTTTTGTATGTCTTTACAATAAGAAGCCTTTATATATTTAACATCATTAACATATTTTATTTCAAATGGTTGTGTTGAACTTAATTGAACCGTATTTCCTTTCTTAATTATTGCCATAGAATCTTGAATATATAATATAGAAGATGAATTCACTTCAATCAAATCTTTGTTTTGCTCAATTTTTTTATATGTAATATATATAGTTGTATCTTTCTTTATATGATCAATTGTATACTCATAGGTTCCTTCTCCATCACTGGATATTTCGTTTATATCATTATTACTTTCATCTTTTATACTTTCAATTTCCCATCCATGATTCGGTGTAACCCATATCTTGTAACTTTCTTGATTTCCATTTATAGATTGTGTTTTAACCTTTCCTTTAAGATCATCATTTTGTACTTTAATTTTATATCTATTTCCTTCTTCTTGTACAGAGATATTATTTTCTTGTGCAAATATACGCATTTGTCTTATTGGTATCATATTCCAAATCAAAAGCAAAATTAAAATCAAACTAACATACTTATTCATTAAACTTTTATATTCTTTTTTCATATTTTTCTTTGTATGATAATTACGTACCTCAAAAGTAGTAATTATCAATTTCCTTTCTAGTCATCTGTAGTAAACTAAATTCAGCCTGTATCCTTTTTATTTTTTCTGTAGTTCGACTACTAAAAGGAAACTATTGCCACGGCCTATTTTATCTTTAATTAGTTGGATATTGTCTTAGAATACTTATCTCTCGCAAAGATACAAGAATAGATCACCGTAGAATTACTATCACAGGTAATTTTAGAAAGGTAATCTATTTTTATGACTCTATTTATTGGCTTAGATATGTCCAAAGACATTCACTATGCTGCGATGACTAACCAACGTGGTGAAATCCTGATTGAACCTTTTCCTTTATTATTTCATCATTTTTAAGCATTACTGTTTTAGCATTCAACAATAAGAGATTTTTTCGTTGACCCTTTGTAGAAACTACATTGTTGTGTTGCATTGCCTCAATTGTCTTTTTTGCTGTTTTTCCTGAAATTTCTCCATATATCTTGCGAATATCAAATTTTATATAAATAAAAATTGCCAATATAAAAAACAAAATAAACAAAACAAAAAAATAAATTGATATTCTTTCCATTATTTCAATTTCCATAGTTTATTCTCCTACATCATTTTTATAAGCATATTCTATTGCATCATATGTATCTTGCAATAAGATTTCTATCTTTTGTTTCATATCATTTGTTTTTTCTGTAGTTGTATGAACCATTTTTATTGCTTTATTGACAAAATCATACAATTGCATTATTTCTTCCTTAGAAACATGATCTACTTTAAATTTTGTCGCATATTGTTGTAATGTACTTCTTGTAAGTTCTATCCATTCCAATCGTACAATTTCAGCCTCACGCTCATTCATCGCAATTATTTTCATAAAATAAACGAAACGAGTATATATTTTTTTATATTTTCCTTGATCATTTGCTTCCATAATTTGCATTGTAATATCCCGATAAAACATACCTATTTCTGCATATACTTTTGCCATATTTAAATTTTTATAATTC